>CAMBYS010000015.1 GCA_945872165.1 uncultured Clostridia bacterium
CACACATCTCATCCGTAATCTGTGCCGCACAGATATTACAGGTAGTCTCAGTTGCGCCATAGCCATTAAATACGCTGAGGTTTTCATCAAACCGCTGCAGCAGGCGGCGTACCGTACCCGGATGCAGGGATTCACCGGTCAGGTAAATCACACGAAGCTTCGGCATCATTTCACGCTTGAATTCATCGCTGCGCATAAGGAACTCTGCCATAGTCGGCGTCATAACCAGCAATGCCGCATCACTCTTTGCAATATGAGGATAGAGCTGTGCCAGATGCTGCTGCTGATCGGTATTGGTGGTAACCAGTGTGCGTCCATGAGTCAGCGCATAATATACATCCACAAGGGACAAATCCACCGAGAACATCAGCATATTCAGTACATTGCCCTCGATCTCCGGTGTCAGCGGGATAACCGTATCAATCCAGCGAATAAAATTGTTCAGATTCTTCCGGGTTGCCTGAACCATTCTCGGTTCCTTGACATCACTGGAGCTGACACAGATCATATAAGCCAGCTCATTGTCATCAATCTTTTCCGGCAGTGCTACCTCTTCCTTCGGAGGATTGCCGGACAAAACAATAATATTGTCTGTCGGCGTAGAACCTGCACCTGCAAATCCGCGTCCAACGGTACAAAGCACCATATCCGCATCGGTCTTTGCTGCGATGATCTTTCTGCGCTCCGCAGGCTGCTGCGGGCTGATCGGAACATAAGCAGCTCCGGCACGCAGGCAGGCAAGGTATGCAATCAGCATACTGAATTCCTTATGTCCATAAACAATCACACGCTTTGCCTGGCGGGCTACAATATGCTTTGCCAGATTTTCGCTTCTGCGATACAGATCTCCATAGGTGATAGAACCTGCAGAGGAGATTACTGCGGTCTTCTCCTCCGGATGTTTAAAAATTGATGAGATATCCATAGCTTTTCTCTCTCCTGTCTATTAGAATAAACCATACAACATAACATGCAACCAAATCAACTATATTTAAAATATATCATGTCACGCAGTTTCTTTCAACTGAAATCCATATTTTTTTCCGGATTATTTTTGATTTTTGTATGAAAAATATCTTGACAGAACGCCGAAAAAGTATTAGGATAATTGCATCAATTTCATATCCTTATCAAGAGTGGTGGAGGGACCGGCCCTGTGAAACCCGGCAACCTGCAAATGCAAGGTGCTAAATCCGGCGGTGTATCAGATCGGGAGATGAGGAATCATTCGGCGCTCTGTTCATCCGCAGAACGCTTTTTCTTTTGTTTAAAATAAACCCTATCGTATAGAAAAGAGGCTTTTTTATGGGCAAGTACTTATTTACATCTGAATCGGTTACCGAAGGACATCCGGATAAAATCTGTGACCAGATTTCCGATGCCATTCTGGACGCAATCCTGGAAAAGGATCCCACCGCACGTGTTGCCTGTGAGACAACCGTGACCACCGGTCTGATCTCCATCATGGGCGAAATTTCTACCCACTGCTATGTGGATATCCCGAAAATCGCCCGGGGCGTAGTACGTGAAATCGGCTATGACCGTGCAAAATATGGCTTTGACTGTGATACCTGCGCAGTTGTCACGACACTGGATGAGCAGTCCGCTGATATTGCCATGGGTGTTGACAAGGCTCTGGAAAACAAGGCGGATGAAAGCCTGGATCAGAGCAATGGTGCCGGCGACCAGGGCATGATGTTCGGCTATGCCTGCAACGAGACCCCGGAGCTGATGCCGCTGCCGATTTCTCTGGCACACAAAATGGCAAAGAAGCTGACCGAAGTCCGCAAGGCTGGCAAGGTGGATTACCTGCGTCCGGATGGCAAGACCCAGGTTACCGTAGAATATGACAAGGATGGCAAGCCGGTGCATATTGATACCGTTGTTCTTTCCACCCAGCATGGCCCGGAGGTTTCTCTGGAGCAGATTCGCAAGGATATGGTGGAACTGGTTATCCGTCCGACTCTGCCGGCTGACCTGTTCGATGACAACACCCGTATTTTTGTCAATCCTACCGGCCGATTTGTCATTGGCGGTCCCCAGGGTGACTCCGGCCTGACCGGCAGAAAGATCATTGTTGACACCTACGGCGGCTCCGCTCCCCATGGCGGCGGCGCATTCTCCGGCAAGGATCCGACAAAGGTAGACCGTTCCGCAGCTTATGCAGCCCGTTATGTTGCCAAGAATGTGGTTGCTGCCGGTCTGGCAGATAAGTGCCAGGTACAGCTGGCTTATGCCATCGGCGTAGCACAGCCGGTTTCCATCCGTGTCGAAACCTTTGGTACCGGCACCTGTGAGGATTCCGTACTGGAGGATGCAGTGGAGAAGGTATTTGATCTGCGCCCGACTGCGATCATCCGCGATCTGGATCTGCGCCGTCCGATTTACCGCCAGTTGGCTGCTTATGGTCACATGGGCCGCACAGATCTGGATGTGGCATGGGAAAAGACTGACCGGGTTGACGCTCTGAAGGCGGCAATTGCTGAAGCATAATGCATTTTGATATTGAAAGCCTGCATCTGACGATGCGGGCTTTCTTTTTTCTCCAGACGCAAAAAAACAGGCTGTGGATTGCTCCACAGCCTGTCTGAATACAGAATTGAGAGATGCAATTAGGTACGAACTGCGTTCTTTCTCATATCAACTACTACGGATACTACGATGATGAGACCCTTGATAACCTGAGTCAGGTTGTCGTTAGCGCCCAGCAGTACCAGACCGTTGTTGATGATACCGAGGATCAGGATACCGGACATAACGCCGGACATTTTACAAATACCGCCAGTCTGGGAAGTACCACCGATGGTAGCTGCTGCGATTGCGTCGAACTCGTACTGCAGACCGTTGGTGGACGGGTCAGCAGAACCGGTACGAGCTGCCAGCATAGCGCCTGCCAGGCCAGCCATCAGACCACACCACATGTAGGTGAGGATCAGGTTCTTCTCTACGTTGATACCAGCTACGCGAGCTGCCTGACGGTTGCCGCCGATAGCGAAGATGTTCTTACCGAAACGGCACTGGGTCATCATGAACCAGGAAATAATGAACACAATCAGGAAGATGAATACAACCATCGGGATGCCAGCAACCTTGAATACTGCAAAGTTACGGAAGCTCTGATCCAGGTTGGATACCGGAGAGCTGGAGTACATCTTAGCAAGTGCACGGCAGATCAGCTGGGAGCCCAGAGTTGCGATAAACGGATGGATATGGGTGCAAGCTACCAGCCAGCCGCAGATGATACCAACGATGCCACCAATAATCATAGCTACAGCAATACACAGAATAGCCGGCAGATGCAGACCAATCAGACGGGTCGGCAGGTCAGCCTGCTGAGCCAGGGATGCAGAAACTACTGCGGACAGAGCTGCTACAGCGCCAGGACCCAGGTCGATACCAGCGGACAGAATGCACCAGCAAACGCCGCAGGTGATGATACCCTTAACAGACTCGGAAGATACCAGAGTTGTCAGGTTTGCTACAGTAAAGAATGCCGGACGAACAATGGTCAGAAGGATTGCCAGAACAATCAGCACGAACCACATTGCGTTATCGGACATAAATTTTTTAATATCAAAGCCCTTTTTTGTTGCTTCCATTATAAAAGTCTCCCCTTTCTTTAATTCGCAGCAGCGAAATCATTCTTTTCGCCGTGTGCATAGGTTAACAGTTCCTGAGAATCATACGGGTCACCGCCATCGCGATTACGCGATACAATACCCATCATGTGTCCCTCGTACATAACCAGAATGCGGTCGGCCATGCCGGAAACCTCAGGCATTTCGGAGGAAATCATCAGGATTGCCTTGCCTTCGCCTGCCAGCTTGGTCAGAATGGAATGGATTTCAGCCTTAGCGCCGACGTCGATACCACGGGTCGGCTCGTCTACAATCAGGATATCCGGATCAAGCAGCAGCCAGCGTGCCAGCAGTACCTTCTGCTGGTTACCACCGGACAGGTTCATGATTCTCTGTCTCATGGACGGCGTCTTGGTACGCATTGCCTGATTCCATTTCACTGCGTCAGCTTCCATCTTCTTATGGTTCTGGGGGAAACCATAGTTCTTCAGGCTTGCCATTACAGTGTTATCTGTAATATCAAGCAGTCCGAAGATACCATTGCCGCGGCGGTCCTCTGTCAGAAGACCGATGCTGTTTGCGATAGCGTCTTCAGGGCTCTTAATGTTAACTTCCTTGCCATTGATGAAAATCTGTCCTGCGGTTTTCTTGCGCATACCGAAGATGGTTTCTACGATCTCGGTACGACCAGCACCTACCAGGCCTGCAAAGCCGAAGATTTCGCCCTTATGTACCTGGAAGCTTACATGCTCGAAGGACTTGCCGGATGCCAGATCCTTCACTTCAAGGATAACATCGCCGATGGGGCAGTCTACCTTCGGGAACATGTTGCCTACCTGACGGCCTACCATCATTTCAACTACCTTATCTACATTCAGGTTAGCTGCGCGATCGGTACCTACATATTCGCCGTCACGGAATACAGAAATATCATCAGAGATGCGGAAGATTTCTTCCATCTTATGGGAGATGTAGATAATTGCTACGTTCTTGGACTTCAGGTCAGCAATGATATCGAACAGATGCTCAACTTCCGTCTCGGTCAGAGCGGAGGTCGGCTCGTCCATGATTACTACCTTGGTGTCATAAGAAACGGCCTTTGCAATTTCTACCATCTGCTGCTGTGCAACCGTCAGATCTCTCATCATGTCGTCCGGATTCAATGCGAGTTTCCATTTCTGGAACAGATCAATTGCTTCCTGACGTGCTCTCTTATGGTCACACATCAACTTGTTCTTCATCGGGAAACGGCCGAGCCAGAGGTTCTCACATACGGTACGATCCGGTACCGGAGAAAGCTCCTGATGAATCATGGTAATACCAGCGTTCATAGCCTGGAGCGGGCTCTTGAACTCGACCTCCTGTCCATTGAAGATAATCTTGCCAGAGGTGCACGGCTGAATGCCAATCAGGCACTTCATCAGTGTCGACTTACCTGCACCATTCTCACCCATCAGAGTGTGAACAGTACCGGGGCGAACCTTCAGCTGTACGCCTTTCAGAGCTCTAACGCCCGGAAATTCCTTGACAATGTCGTGCATTTCGAGGATATACTCTTCACTCACGTTTTGTTCACCCTGCCTTTCCTACCTTCTTGATAATTGGGGGCGCCAGACATCGTCCGACGCCCCCAACGTCTCAACTTACATTACGATTGTTATACTTCTCTCTTAACGTATAACCTTTGCGATTAGAGATAATCAGCTACGTTGTCAGCGGTTACCGGCTCGAACGGAATCCAAACGATGGAATCGCTGTAAGCTTCACCGGACTCGTCCTTGGTGAACTCGGTGCCATCATTAGCAGCCTTGCCAGCAGCCAGATTCAGAGCAGCTTCTACAGCGCCCTTACCCTGTCCAAGCGGGTTCTGGTAAACGGTCATAGCCATCTTGCCAGCCTGTACAGCAGCAGCGCCGTCCTTGGTGCAGTCGATACCAACAATCGGGAAGGTGGACGGATCGATGTTTGCAGCTTCACAAGCTTCGATAGCACCCAGTGCCATTGCATCGTTGTTGGAGATGATGCAGTCGAATTTCTGGCCAGAGGTCAGAATCGGGCTGATCTTGTTCATAGCCTCTGCACGGTCATACTTACCAGCCAGGTCTACAACGGAAGTAGCCTTGATGCCTTTGTCTTCCAGAGCCTTCAGAACACCTGCGCAGCGCTTGATCTGGGATACCTGACCCAGTTCGCCCTGAAGCAGAACATAGCTGATTTCGGTCTTGCCCTGGCCCTTGAAGTACTCAGCGAGGTACTCGCCCTGGAAGTAGCCAGAGGTATCCTCGTTGGAACCACAGAAGCCAACATTTTCAGCGGACAGAACGTTCATGTCAGACGGCGGACGGTTTACGAATACCAGCGGGGTTTCGCCGGCAGCGTCTACCAGAGACTGAGCTGCATCGGAGTCTACCGGGTTAACAATAACAGCGATATCGCCGCCGTTAACTGCAGTCTCGATGTACTGAATCTGCTTTGCTGCGTCATTCTGAGCGTCCTGAGAAGTCAGCTTAACGCCTGCATCCTCTGCTGCCTTCAGAGCGGCGGATTCCAGAGTGGACAGGAATTCGTCACGGCTGGACATAATCAGAGTCATGGTGCCCTTATCGCCGGAACCGGTGGATTCAGCGGAACCGGAAGAATTGCTGCTGCCGCTGGAGCCGCAGCCTGCCATCATGCCGGCACAGGTAGCGCCAACAAGAAGCATTGCCATCATTTTCTTGAGTTTCATAGTTTCTCTCCTCTTCTTTGTTTGCCTCACACGTTTGGGATTACATGCTCGACATTTGATGTATTAAGAATATCACTCAAATGTTACAATTGCAATACTTTCTGTATTTCTTTTGCGTCTTTTTTGAGATTTTATGCAATTCATCCAAGTTCAATCCTCTATTTTTGTACATAATAAACATTCATTTTATTGCTCAGTTTAAGTGTGTTTTTCCTTATTTTTCGATTATTTGATTATTTACAACATTTTTCCTATATTTTTTACTCTCTATTGTTATTTTTTTCATTCATATTTCGCTTTCCTGCTTCTTTTTCCGAAAGTTTGTTTGTGTAATTTGTTATTTCTTACTTCTTTTTCCGTTTTTTTCTGCTATTTTTTCTTTTTTAATATTAAAAAATTGCTGTTGCTTTCTCTTTTCCTTACTGTTTTTTTGAAATTTCAAGTGTTTTTCCAATCATCCTGTCCTGTTGCTCCTGTTTCCTCCCGCTTCTGTCTTTTTCCCGGCAGTTTCTTGCATTTTATTTACCCGCAGTATATACTGATTGTAAAGGAGGTCCGTCATGAAAATTAAGACGATTTTGATCTATCTGCTGGTCATTGTTCTGATTCTCTGCGGCTGTGTCTTTGGTGCATACAAATATTTCTTCGGCAACCTGACACATGATGATTCTTTTGAAACCGCTGTGGATGATGCAGTAGACCGGCTTGCTGTCAACACATATGATACGCTGGAACAGGCCAACATCAAAAATATCGCTATTTTTGGCATCGACAGCAAAAGCGGCGATAAGGGCCGTTCCGATGCGACGATGATCCTTTCCATTGACTATGAACATAATAAAATCAAGCTTTGTTCTATTGCCCGTGATACGCTGGTATATATCCCGGATAAAGATGTATACGAAAAGTTCACCCATGCTTACGCTTATGGCGGCGCAGAGCTGGCAGTCAAAACCCTGAACGCCAATTTTAATCTGGACATCACCGATTATGTCGCTGTAAACTTCAGTGAAATGGCAGATATCGTGGACATGCTGGGCGGTGTACAGGTGGATCTGACCCAGGGGGAAATCAACTATATGGGCGACAACGGCAAATCTCTCTCCCCCGGCTCCAGTGTAACACTGAACGGTGCCCAAGCAGTTGCCTATTCCCGTATCCGGTATCTGGATAACGATAACATGCGTGCCAGCCGGCAGCGTGAAGTGCTCAGCTGTATCTTCAGCAAGGCCCGCAGCATGTCCGCCACCCAGTATCCCGGTCTGATCCGTCAGGGACTCGGCATGTGCACCACTTCCCTGACCTATGCGGAAATTCTGGAATATTCTCAGATTCTGCTGAAGGATGGTCTGACTCTGCAGCAGAACGCACTTCCCGGCGACAATGTGGAAGCCTGGGGCGGTATCATGCCCTCCAGCGGTGCATGGTGCTATATCTATGATCTGCATGATGCTTCTGACAAGCTGTTTTCCTTTATTTATGAGGAGCTTTATACCAACTCGGATGTGGTCATTCCGGAAGCTACCGTGGATGCCAGCTTCATCCCATAATCGTTCTGAATCCCATGATACAAAAGCTGTCCTGCATGGTCAGGGCAGCTTTTTCTTTGTTATTTTCAAGATGTTTGGGAAGTTTTCTGTTGTATTTTTTGTTTGTTCTTTACAAAAGTATTGGAATTTGGTACACTGATGAGGAAGAGTTGGGAGAATGCTGACACTTTGAGGGTCAGTCTCCTCGTCGAATAGGAAAGGAGCTACAAATATATGTCCTACGGTATTAAATCTCCTGCAAGATACATGCAGGGCAATGGCGAGCTGGCAAATCTGGGCCGCAATGTAAAAAAGATGGGTGAAAAATTCCTCGTTCTCTGCTCCCCGAACAACATCAAGCGTGTGGGCGCACAGATTGAAGAAAGCCTGAAGTCGGTGGAAAAGGAAGTTGTATTCTGCGAGTTCAACGGCGAATGCACCAAGGCAGAAATCACCCGTGTCATGGATGTGGTCACTGAAAACAACTGCGACGTAGTTATCGGCGTCGGCGGCGGCAAGGTCATCGACACAGCCAAGGCAGTTGTCACCAATTTGGGTGGCTACCAGCTGGTCATTATCCCGACGGTTGCCTCCAACGACTCTCCCTGCAGCGGCGTTGCGGTTATTTATAATGATGAAGGCGTTGTCATCAAGGCTCTGATGATGAAGCGCAATCCGGATCTGGTTCTGGTTGATACCGCTGTTATCGCCAAGTCCCCCAAGCGCCTGCTGGTTGCCGGCATGGGCGATGCTCTGGCTACCTGGTTTGAAGCACGTGCCTGCAAGGCATCCGGTGTCAAGACCATGGCCCGCGGCCAGTGCTCCAATACCGCACTGATGATGTCCAAGCTGTGCTATGATATCCTGATCCGTGACGGCGTGGCTGCTCTGGAGGCACTGGAAGCCAAGGAAGCAAATGACGCACTGGATAATGTGGTAGAAGCCTGCATTTACCTCAGCGGTGTGGGTTTTGAGAGCGGCGGTCTGGCTGCAGCACATGCCATCAATGACGGCTTTGCTTATGTTCCCCAGGCTCACGGCATGTACCATGGTGAAAAGGTTGCCTTTGGTACCCTGGCACAGCTGGTTCTGGAGCATGCACCGGAAGAGGAAATGAAGGAAGTCCTGTCCTTTATGAAGCAGGTTGGCCTGCCGATGACCCTGGCAGATCTGGGCATCACCGATGTCAAGGAAGAGGAAATCCGCAAGGTTGCTGAGGCTGCCGTTGTTCCGACCCAGTCCACCAAGAACCTGCGCAAGGATATCACTGCTGACGAGGTTTATGCAGCGATTATGGAAGCAGATAAGATCGGCACTGCCTTCAAGGCATAAGCATTTACACACAATCACAGACAGGAGGGAATGGCCATGGCAACTGCATACAGTCCCAATGAGGAATTTCATCTGAAAATCAAACCCGGTGATATTGGTTCCTATGTCATCCTTCCCGGTGATCGCGGACGCTGCCGGCACATTGCGGCATATCTTGAGAATCCGCAGAAGATTGCGGAAAACCGGGAATTTACCACCTATACCGGAACACTGGATGGTGTGAAGGTCAGTGTTGTCTCCACCGGCATCGGCGGTCCTTCCGCTGCCATCGCGCTGGAGGAGCTGATTCACTGCGGTGCCCATACCTTTATCCGTGTGGGTACTTCCGGCGGTATGCAGCCCGAAGTGCTTGGCGGTGATCTGGTCATTGCCACCGGTGCCGTCCGCATGGATGGAACCGGTACGGAATACGCCCCCATTGAATATCCTGCCACGGCACATTTTGATGTGGTGCAGGCTCTGCAGCAGGCGGCAGCCCAGTCCGGAAACCGGTTCCATATCGGTGTGGTCCAGTGCAAGGATTCCTTCTATGGGCAGCATGAGCCGGAAAACATGCCGGTTTCCGCTGTACTCAAGCAGAAATGGGATGCATGGCTGGGCTGTGGTGCACTGGCAAGTGAAATGGAATCCGCAACCCTGTTTATTGTGGCAGCAGTCCGCCGTGTGCGCATTGGCTCCATTCTGCTGGTTCTGGGCAATCAGACACGCCGTGCCATGGGATTGGAGGATATCCAGGTACACGACACCACCCGCTGTATTGAAACTGCCATTGCGGCAATGCGTCTGCTGATTGCGGCAGATCAAACCAATCCATAAGACATCCATACATCACCCCGGCTGTTTTGGCAGCCGGGGTTGTTTTTTCCGGGCACACAAAAAAACAGAAGCGTTTCCGCTCCTGTTTTGCTGTTTTTGTTTCTTTATTATATTTTACGGGTTGACCAGTACGCCGATGCCCAGCAGACCCGGTCCGGTGTGGATGGCAAGGGATGCCGTAATCTGTCCCTCTGCTACCATGGTGCCCTTTTTCACTCTCTTTTTGAGTACCGGCTTGACTTCTGCTGCTGCCTCCGGCGCATCGCCGTTCATCAGAGCCAGCCAGACCGGCTGATCTCCGCACATTTTTTCCGCATGCGCAAGGATTTTTTCCTTTCCTGCCTTTGCGCCACGGATTTTCTCTACGGTATAATAGACGCCTTCCTCATCACAGGAAATAATCGGCTTGATTTTCAGCAGGCTGCCTGCTACGGCTGTCACGCCGCCAATGCGTCCGCCCTTGCGCAGGTAATCCAGTGTATCCATATAAAAGAACACCTTGCACTGTTTTGCCTTTTCCGGCAGCTTCTCACAGATGGTTTCAAAGGAAACCTGCTTTTCCAGCTGTGTGGCTGCCCACATGCCCAGCAGACCTGCACCGATGGAAATATTCTTGGTATCGAAAATAAAGGATGTCAGCTCCGGAAATTCGTCGAACACCATCTTCGCTGTCTGGAACGTACTGCTCAGCTTGCCGGAAATGAAAATACCAATGACATTTTCATAACCCTCATCCCGGATTTCCTCCACCACATCATAATAATCCTGTACAATTGGCGTGGAGGTACGGGGGATTTCCGCCGGGAACCGACGATATACGTCCTTTGCCAGCTCTACACTGTCCGGATAGCTTTCATGCTCATACGAAACACGCAGCCGGAGCACCTTGATGTTATGCTTCTCTATAAACGCCTGTGGAATGTCACAGCCGGAATCTACAACAACGACGGTATTTCCTTTTTTCATCATCCATATCCTCACATCAAAAGTAGTTTCGATAACTATATTCTATAGTATTACATATCACACCATGTTTGTCAAGTATACCCGCTATTCCTGCGGAAATTCTTTCCTCCGCCCTTGTGGCCTCAGGCATTTTCTGTTAAAATAACAAACCAGAGGAGTTGATGTTATGGAGACACAGAACAATACCGCCTTTTCCCTGTCGGCAGAAGAGCTGGAATTTTGTATTTCTGCCCTGCAGATTGAAATTGAAGAAGTGGAACGGGTGATGCAGGATCGCACAGTCACACCGGATGAAAAAATGGAATTTGAGGCATACATCCAGAAGCTGGATGCCATTCAGGATCAATTCCTGATGGAAAACAATTCTTTCCGCTCTGTGGACCTGCTGCAGGTATATCAGCTGGTACAGCAGGAACGGGATTACATGAATGATATCCTGGATCATGAAACCATTCCTCCGGAAATGCGCCGGGAGGGACAGACCCATCTGCGCACGGCAAACAGCATCATGCGCAAGCTGCGGAAATATTTTAAAACCTTTGAAATTGATGTATAATATAAATGTATAAAAAAACAGGCCTTATCCCCGTGATAAAGCCTGTTCTTTTTTTATGCCATGTTGTTGTCCAATCGGCGTTCATACCGTCCCCACATGCCGGAGCCTGCCATGGCAGTGATCCATGCCCCCAGAGAGAACAGTACCCAAACCCAGATGGCAGAGGACCAGCCGAAGCTTTGTGCCACGCTGCCAATACCAAAGCTGGACACAGCCGAGCCGATATATGCCGAACAGTTCATGATGCCGGTAACCGAAGAAGAACGTCCAATCACACCAAAATGTACCGGAATCAAATTGATGAGCATGATATTTGCGCCTACCATACAGGTGCTTGCCACCGTCAGCAGCAGCAGCGATACTACTGCACTGGAATCGCAGACAAAACCCAGCAGCGCCAGCGCCACAATGGTAACCGCAAAAAAGCCTGCCGCACCCTTCAGCTCATTGTCAATCCACCGCTTTGCGATTGCCTTGGTAAAGACTACGCCAAAAATATTAAACAACGGCACAATGATATCCAGTGCAACCGACGCGGAGGTACCGAAATGGAAGTTGTCCGTCATCAGAGACGGCAGCCAGGTCTGGATGCCATCCCGCAGCATGCCATGGGTCAGGGAAGCAAAAGCTGCGAGCAAAATACCGGAAACCAGCATCAGATGCATGAATCCTTCCTGATTCTTCCGGGATTTAGGCTGCAGGGTAATAATCTCCGTTTCTCCATGCTCAGCAATCTGCCGCTCAAACCAGGTCATGCGGTACAGCCAGTATCCGCCTACTGCCAGAATCATAACAGCGGAAAGGAGAAACACACTGCGCCAGTTCCAGACCGTAAGCATAACCGAAGCCAGCAGATATGTCAGCACTGTTGCCAGCGGATAAGTCACTGCCACATTGCTGCATGCCTTTTTCCGTTCATCCGGCGGCATCTGCTCAGCAAAAATACGTGCTACCGGTGACCACAGCATGGACTGGAACACACCGTTCAGCGACCACAGCACCAGCATCACAGCATACTGTCCGGTAATACCCATCAGCAGGTTCAGCAGGCCGGAGCCCATCAGACCCGCAAATACCATCTTTTTCGGGCTGATTTTATCGCCAATCAGTCCGCTGAAAATCTGGCAGACACCATATACAATAAATAAAGCCGTACCAATCAGTCCCGCCTGTCCTTTGTCCATGCTGCCATCCGCGATCAGTGCCACCATGACAGCGGAATAGCTCAGCCGTCCGAACAGTGCCATGACATAGGTTACTGCGCACAGCCAGAACAGCCGGTTGGACAGTGCATGCGGGCATACACGACGTTCGATTCCCTTGGTCATTTCATTCAAACTCCCATTCATTTTTACGCTTTCAAAGCCATACCAAGTATAGTCTTCACCCGCATAACATGCAATACGCATTCCGCTATGATTTTTCCGGTTTTTTTTGGATTTTTCCGGCAAAAATGCCCACTCCTCCAGTCAAGGAAAAGTGGGCATAAAATTTTTTCAGATACGTCTTAATAAATCAGGTTGTCCGGATCCAAGTTGGACCAGCCGCAGCCTTCCAGTGCGCTGATGGTATGCATATCCTCTTCCGACAGCTCAAAATCAAAAATCCGGCTGTTTTCCGCAATGCGGGATGGTGTTACCGACTTGGGCAGCGGAATCACACCCCGCTGTACATGCCAGCGCAGCACAACCTGCGCCACTGTCTTGCCATACTTTGCGGCAATCTCCTTTGCCTCCGGCACGGAGAAAATGCGTCCGGTTGCCATGGGGCTCCAGCCTTCTACTACCATATTATGCTCCCGGCAGTATGCGATCATGTCATCCTGGGGCATACCCGGATGAATTTCAATCTGATCCACCATCGGCGCAATGTCACAATGGCTGACAATGTTCTCCAGATGACGCGGACGGAAATTGCTGACACCGATTGCCTTGATTTTGCCTTCCTGATACAGCTTCTCAAAAGCACGCCAGGTCTCGATGTTCTTTTCCTCCCAATTGTCAAAATATTTGCGGTCATGGGGCCAGTGGATCAGATACAGGTCGAGATAATCGGTCTGCAGCTTTTCCAGTGAACGGTCAAAGGCCTCCAGCGTGCTCTCATAGCCCTGATGCGGGTTCCACAGCTTGCTGGTCAGGAAAATTTCCTCACGGGAAATACCGGATTCCGCAATGGCCCTGCCCACACCGGCTTCATTGCCATATGCTGTCGCCGTGTCAATATGGCGGTAGCCCACCCGCAGTGCCTCTGCCACCGACTTTGCCGCTTCCTCATCGGGCGTTTTCCAGGTACCAAAACCAACGCACGGAATGGATGTGCCGTTGGAAATGGGAATTCGTGTCTGTAAATCCATAAAGATTTCCCTCCTGTTGTGTTGTTGTCACAGCATAGTATAGCACATCCTGTCCCACATGCCAAACTGGTTTTCCGCTATTGGGCAATCCAGGTCAGATTTCCACCATACTGTCCGCCGATCCAATCCGCACCCGCCAGTTCTTTGGGATAGTGTACCATTGCCGTTACGCCTTCAAAGGCATCGCTGGCAATCTTCTCCAGTCTGCACTCCTCAGGGATATAAATATGCTGCAGACCGGTACAGCCGCCAAAGGCGCTGCCCATTATTTTATACAATTGCTTAGGCAGATGGATTCTCGTCAGGCTTTTACATAGCCGGAATGTGGATTCCTCAATTTCCATCATCCATTCCGACAGATTGATTTCCCGCAGGCTTTCACACTTCCGAAATGCCGCCCGTTCAATGAGCCATAAAGAACTGGGAAGGGTAACCTTTCGCAACTTTGTACATTCCGAAAAACATCTCTCCGGTATCCTGTTCACACCGTAAGGCACCTCAACCTCCTCCAGATATAGGCATCCGTGAAATGCCTTTTTCCAGATGAACCCAACATCCTTTGGAATGCGATAGACTTTGTCCTTCCGTCCTGCAGGGTACTGGCACAGCTGCCGTCCTGTCCGGCTGAACAAAACCCCCTTTTCTGACTGGTAAACCAGATTCCGCGCATCCACTTCAATGGTATGCAGTGCCTTGCAGCCTGCGAAGGCTGCTGTTCCCACATGCAATACTCTGGAAGGCAGGAAACAGGTTTCCAGGCTGTCACACCAGATAAAGGCCTGTTCTCCTATGCTCAGCCAGTTGTCCGGAAAGTTGATGTGTGACAGCTTTTTGCAGCTCAGGAATGCTTCTGGTTCAATGCTGCGGATACAATCGGGCAGATAAACGCGCTCCAGGTTCTCACTGCGGCAAAACGCACTTTCCCCAATGGTCGTGATGTTGTCCCACACATGGTATTCCCGCTGATCCTTCTGCAGGGTCTTTTGCACACTATATTTGTTCAGGACACGCACCGCAGGCAATGCCTCCTGCTGTACGGTTGTCTGTCTCTGCTGCTCCTGTTCCAGCTTCTCCTGCAGGGTATGTACCTGACGCTGCAAAAGCTGCTCGCTTTGTTCCTTTCGTGCCACCTGTTCCCGCAATACGCGAATGGTTTCGCACATCTCTTTGGCAGATTGTTCCGCCTGCGCCACCTGCTGCCGCAGTTGTCTGAGCTGTTCCTTTTCCTGCTGCTTCTGCTCCCACTGGTGCCGGTAGGGCAATACCTGCTGCTGCATCCAGCGCTGTGCCTGTGCGGCACTGAGAAAGTTTGGATATCCCATGGAAAATCCGCACTGTGCACAATATACCGCATCATCTGTCTGTGCACCATGGCAGACCATACATCTCTTCATATGCTCTCCTCCCTGTCAAAGTTAACCTTATTATATCACATCATTGCGGTTCTTTGACAGTACCGTGTCTTTTTCCGGCAGAAAAAAAGCTCCTGCCAAAGCAGGAGCCCTGTCCTTATACCAGATACCGTCCGATTTTCGGAATTTTCCGAATCAGGAAGGTCAGCAGACCGGATACTGCCAGCAGCAGAACCGATACCAAAATCACAAACAGTGCCGTGGGCAGTACAATGCCGTTGCGGTTGAGCACATAGCATACCACTGCCAAAAGAATCGGATGAATCAGATAAATACCGAAGCTCAGCTGTGCGATTTTGGAAATCGGGCGCAGTACCTTTACTGAAACCCGCATCCCCGCCAATGTGTTCTTGACCACTACAAACAATGCCATGGCAATGAATACCGCATCCGGTGCTACAATCATCAGTGCCGGATCGCTGGAGAACATGGATGGTCCCATCCAGATGCCCCGCAGGGTCAGAATCAGACAAATACCGCCCAGCAGATAGATCACCCGGAGCTGTTTGCGGGAAAGGACTGTGGTGCGCAGATACCAGCCAGCCATAAAAACGGCCAGATAACCAAACCCAATCATAGCATGGTCAGCCATACGTGTGGTTTCCAGCTGCAGCTGGAAAAACGGATAAATACAACCGATGACAATGCCAAACACAACCACATACCACAGTTCCCTCGTCTGTGCCACACGGGTAAACACACGCATAATCGGTGAAATTGCGTACAGAATAATCATGACAAACAGGAAATTCAGATAAAAGCTGCTGCCGCTGAGTATGCCGCTGATAACGCCGCCGGTAGCATAATTCACTGTCATTGCCAGACAGCCCCAAACCAGATAGGACTCCAGCACCCGCAGACCATATTTCCGTGCCATATCCTGGGAGCTGATAAACCAGCTGCTGTCAAGGAAAAACATACCGCTGAGCATGACAAACATAGGTGCCGCCCAGGTCAGCAATCCGCTGACACCGGTACAGCCGGCTGCCATAGAGGTGCTGAGAAATACCACTGCGATACAACTCAGTGCACGCAGTACATCCGGATAAACCATTCTACGTTTCATTGTGCAAAACCAACTCTCTTTATTTTCATTGAGGCATATCTGCCTCCGTATCTGTTTTTATACATACTATCATACCACATCGGGAAATCTAAAGAAACCGGATTGAATTGATTTTTTTGTAAAGGAAGTGTGAATTTTGACAAATTCCCAGAAATGCGGCATCATCGGCTGCGGCAGTGTGGGGGCAGCGGCGGCTTATACTCTGGCAACACACGGCCTGTTTTCCGAGCTGGTTCTGATTGATATGAACCGGAAACGGGCCCATGGTGAGGCAATGGATATCAGCCATGGCGTTGCTTTTTCCCAGCCCTGCCGGGTAATTGACGGTGATTATGATGATCTTACGGATGCATCCCTTGTCATTATTGCTGCCGGTGTAGGACAAAAGCCCGGTGAAAGCCGTCTGGATCTGCTGACACGCAATGCGGCAGTCATGCGGTCCATTATTACGGAAATCAAGCGGGTCTGCCCGGATACCATCCTGCTGATTGTATCCAATCCGGTGGATTTGCTCACCGGCATTGCCCTGCGTATTTCCGGTTTTCCGCCGGAACGTGTCATTGGCTCCGGTACGGTACTGGATACAGCCCGGCTGAAATTCCTGCTGGGACAGCAGCTGAAGGTGGACAGCCGCAATGTCCATGCCTTTGTCATTGGCGAGCATGGTGACAGCGAACTGGCTGTGTGGTCCAGTGCCAATATTTCCGGCATTGATCTGGATGACTACTGCACCGGACGGGGAATTTCCAATGATTTTTCTGCCCTGTTTGAATCCGTCCGACATGCGGCCTATGAAATCATTGAAGGCAAAGGCGCAACCTATTACGGCATCGCCATGTCTGTCCTGCGCATTGCCACCTGCATTGTCCGTGGAGAACGGGGGGTACTGCCGGTTTCCTGCTATGCCGACGGGCATTACGGGCTGAACGAAGTATGCATCGGCCTGCCCTGTGTTGTGGGCAGAAACGGCATTGAAACCGTGCTGGATATCCCCCTGAGCGATGAGGAACGCAGCCAGCTTCAGCGTTCCGCCAAAACCCTGAAGGATGCGCTGGATGCGCTGGAGCTGTAACCTATCTTCTCTTTTGATTCCGGAATTGCCTGCCTTAAATCCACTGTCTGTTTGCGGCAGTGGATTTTCTTTGCTTCGTTGACTTCCTTCCCTGAAACCGCTATACTGAAATTATCAGAACGCTACCAAGGGAGGGATTGCCTCATGAAATCCATCACAAAAATTGTTATCACCGGCGGACCCTGCGGCGGTAAATCCACCGCTATGACCTGGATTGAGAGCAACCTGTCCAAGCATGGATACAAAGTCCTTTTCATTCCGGAAACTGCCTCTGAACTGATCCTTGGCGGTGTGGCACCCTGGACGGTGAACACCAATTATGATTTCCAGAAGGCACTGGTTTCCCTGCAGATCCAGAAAGAACGGGTGTTCCAGATGGCGGCAGATAATATGGAGGATGAAAAAATCCTGATTGTAGCAGATCGGGGTATTCTGGACAACAAGGCTTATATGACCAATGAGGAATTTGACTCCCTGTGCCATGAGCTGGGCGGCAGTGAAATTTCCTTCCGGGACAATTATGATGCCGTGTTCCATCTGGTCACAGCGGCTCAGGGGGCATCGAAATTCTATACTCTGTCCAACAATAAGGCTCGCACGGAAACACCGGAACAGGCCATTGCCATGGATCAGAAAATCATCTCCTGCTGGACCGGGCATCCTTACCTGCGTATCATTGACAATTCCACGGATTTTACCAACAAAATGAAACGGCTGGTCAATGAAATCACCCAGTTTCTCGGCGAGCCGGATGCCTTTGAGGATGACCAGAAATACATCATCCGCATGCCGGATCTGGAACAGCTGGAACAGATGCCGAACTGCAAAAAAATCGACATCATCCAGACCTATCTGAGCAGCCCGGATCCCAATACGGAAATCCGCATCCGGCAGCGGGGCAGCCGGGGCAACTATATCTATGTCAAGACCAAAAAAATCACCACGCCGGACGGCAGGCGTGTGGAAACCGAACAGCGCCTGACACCGGATGAATACCTGAACCTATTGATGGATGCAGATACCTCCCTGCGGCAGATTCGCAAAAACCGTTACTGCCTGACGGAAAATAACCTGTATTTTGAGATTGATGTCTATCCGTTCTGGCAGCATCAGGCCATTCTGGAGGTACAGCTCAACGATGCGGAGCAGCAGGTGATTTTCCCGGATTACCTGTCCGTCATCCGGGATGTCACCCATCTGGATGCCTATAAAAACCGTTCTCTGGCCCGTATCATTCCGCCGGAGGACTGAGGCTGCGTACCACATCTTTTTTGCACAACACATAAAAAAACAGCACGGATTGCTGCCCTTTGACAGTATTCCATGCTGTTTTTCTTTTCATGTATTGGCGGTCAGACCCGTATCAGAATTTAACCTCCCGGCCTTCCTTCTGCCACTCACGGAATTCTGCTGTTGCTGCAAACAGAACGTCACCGGCAGAATTGATGGCGGTTTCAAAGGAATCCTGTACCACACCGATGATAAAGCCAACCGCAACAACCTGCATGGCGATATCATTGCTGATGCCGAACAGCGAGCATGCCATGGGAATCAGCAGCAGCGAACCGCCTGCAACACCGGAAGCACCGCATGCCGCAACTGTTGCCAGCAGACTCAGGATGATCGCAGCGGGAATGCCCACATTGACACCCAGGGTATGTGCCGCTGCCAGTGTCATGACCGTAATGGTAATCGCTGCGCCATCCATGTTGATGGTAGCACCCAGCGGGATGGAAACGGAATATACATTCTTATCCAGTCCCAGGCGTTCACACAGTGCCATATTCACCGGAATATTTGCCGCAGAGCTGCGGGTAAAGAATGCGGTCACACCACTTTCCTTGAAGCAGCGGAGTACCAGCGGATAGGGATTGCGGTGCAGGCACAGGGCTGCAATCAGCGGGTCTACAATCAGTGCTACGGAAAGCATGCAGCCAACCAGCAGCAGCAGCAGCTTGCCATAATCCGCAAAGATGCTCAGACCATTTTCGGAAACCGAGGTAAATACCAGACCCATGATGCCAAAGGGTGCCAGATTGATGATCCAGCGCACAGCCTGAGAAACAGCATCGGAAAGATCCCGAAGTGCTTCCTTGGTATGGGGCTTTGCCAGCTTCTTGAGTGCAAGTCCCAGAATAATCGACCAGGTCAGAATGCCCACATAATTTGCATTGGTCAGCGCATCCACCGGATTGGATACAATGTTATTCAGCAGATTGGTAAACACTTCACCAATGCCGCTGGGCGGGACGGTATCCGTGGTGGATTCTGCCAGCTTCAATGTTACCGGGAACAGGAAGCTTGCAAACACAGCTACCACTGCCGCAAGCAGCGTGCTGAGCATGTACAGACCAATAACAGTACGGAACCGTTTGCCGATGCCGTCTGTCGCCTGTGACAGCGAACTCATAACCAGCACAAAGACCAGAATCGGCGCGATTGCTTTCAGTGCACCCACAAAAACAGTACCGAAGATGGAAATAACAGTTGCCTGCGGTGCTGCAAGCGCCAGAATAATACCAATAACCAAACCTACGACAATACGGAGAATCAGGCTGGTATCATTCCATTTTTTTACGAAATTGCCCATATTTTTTCCCCTTCTTTGAAATTTCCTCTCTATCATAGCATATTCTCACTCTTTTGACAATGGAAGAATCCACCGGTTTCTTCCTCCTGCTTGCCATTCGGCAATTGGCAGACCGGTTTTACACCGTTTTTTTCAAAAATTTTTCAAAAAAATAGTTAATTTACGCTTATTTTCTATCCATTTGTTTTTACCTCTATATTCCTGCCATTTCTGGTATTTGCCGTATTTTTTCACCTCTTATATAGACTATATACCATCAATATAGTTAGCACACAGTTATTTTTATTGCCATTTTTCACAATTTTTCCAGTTGATTTATTTCAAATTTATGCTACAATAGAGAAAAAGATTTAGGAGGTATATTCTTATGGCTTATCAGATTAGCGATGCTTGCATTAGCTGTGGTTCCTGCGCTGGCGAGTGCCCGGTAGGTGCTATTTCTCAGGGTGATTCTTCTTACGTTATCGATGCAGGTGCATGCCTCGATTGCGGTTCCTGCGCTGGCGGCTGCCCGGTAGGTGCAATCTCCCAGGCTTAATTGCCTACGCTTACTTAAAAGCAATAGACTCAAAGACCCTGTGTTTGCGCAGGGTCTTTTTGTTTTGCCTCCATGCAAAAAGCAGCCGGTTTTCTTCTGAAAACCGGCTGCTTGTATCTTTCCCCGTTTATTGCAGCACGTCCTGCTGCATCTGTTCCAGAATCCTGCAGATCAGACCTGTGCGCTGGAACGGTGTCATCAGATAATAACCATCCACATATGGCGCGATCTGTCTGGCAATTTCTGCGGAAATCTCTACGGCAAGGTCCTCCGCTTCTGCACGGTTTTTGCCTTCGTACAGCTGTGTCACCCGGTCATCCACCCGGATGCCATTGATTTCACTGTCCATAAATCGGGCATTTCTCGCACTGATTACCGGGATAATACCGCCCAGAATATAGCCATCCAGCTCTTTTCGTGCCCGTTTCAGGTTTTCAAAGGCCTCTGGTGTCAGTACCGGCTGGGTCAGGAATCCAATCATGCCCTTTTCCAGCTTTTCCTTTGCCAGGCGAAGCTGCACATCAAAATTCAGTGCATTGACATTGAGTGCGCCGAACAGATGGAACGGTGTGGGCAATGCGGTCTGCCCCAGTCCGGAGACAAAGGCTGCCAGCTTGCGTGAATTGAACTGGTATACGCTTTTCACCTCATCCCGTTCTGCTGTGGGAATCGGGTCACCGGTCACCAGCAGCAGATTGCGCACACCTTCCGCATATAGTCCCATGAGCAGGGCTTTGGTGGCATTCAGATTGCGGTCCCGGCAGGTCATATGGGGCAGGGCATCCAGATTCAGCTCCCGGCGGATTTTGCAGGCCAGCAGGCTGGAATCCATGCGTGCCCGTGCAATCGGGCAATCCGCAATGGTAATGATATCCACCCCGGCCCCTTTGAGCATCCATGCACCGTTCATAAACTTGGTCAGGTTGACATCCGCAGGCGGATCCAGCTCCACGGCAACGACCTTTTTGCCCTTGCGCAGCTTTTCCCAGAACAGACTGTCCGGCAGGGTATCTGCCGCTTCCACCAGCGTTTTTTTGCGTATACGCGGCTCACTCCGGGTCTGCCCGGTCAGTGCTGCCGCTGCCTGTGCGATATGTGCCGGAGTGGTGCCGCAGCAGCCGCCCAGAATGACGGCGCCTTCGTCTGCCATTTCCTTCAGCTGTGCTGCAAAATAGCCCGGATCACCTTCATAAAACGAACGGTTGTCAATGACCACCGGATAACCTGCATTCGGCATCAGCGCCAGGGTGACATCACTGTGATCCAGTCCCTGCACCAGCTCCAGCATATGCCTTGCGCCGCATACACAGTTAAAGCCAATGGCATCCACAGCGGCACAGCCCTTCATTTCCTCCAGCAGATTGGCGGCAAAGCTGCCGTCAC
Organism: uncultured Clostridia bacterium; assembly: GCA_945872165.1. Lineage (GTDB taxonomy): Bacteria > Bacillota > Clostridia > Oscillospirales > Butyricicoccaceae > Butyricicoccus_A. Next base: position 21,920 of record CAMBYS010000015.1, read on the forward strand.
GGGAAAATCCATCCGGCTGAATGGCAAAGGTGGTGATGATATAAGCATCCGGCACCTTATTTCGGATATATGCCGCTGTTTCCTTCAAACCATCTGCATTGGCATTGGTTTCCAACAGGAAATACTTTGCCCCCAGCTTTAAAAAGCAGTCAGCCACATACCGGTATTCCTCCCGGATATCCATGGAATCCGGCAGACTGGAAATTGTGCCGATATCCGCAAACACAAAGGCATCATACTTTGCCGCTGCTTCTGTCGCCAGCTTCCAGCCGGCAGCAATGGTCTTTTCCACCAGCTCTTCATTGCCCTGAAAGCTGACACGGTTGACGGCAAAGGTATTGGTCTTGATGGCCCGACAGCCTGCCTCCAGATATTCCCGGTGAATGTCCGTAATCAGCTCCGGCTGGCTCAAATTGGCAAGCTCACAGCCGCTGCCCACCGAATGGTTGCGCTCGGCAAAATATGTACCCATGCCGCCGTCAAACAGCAGCAGATTCTGCTTTAAATAGTCACGTAACTCCATGTATGTTATCCCAACACTTTCTTTGCTACATCCACAGATGCCTTGGCATCCTTTGTATAATAATCCGCACCGATTTCTGCGGCATATTCTGCGGTCAGCACTGCACCGCCGACCATCACCTGACAGTCATGACCGGAAGCACGCAGGGCTTCAATGGTCCGGCGCATGGAATCCACTGTGGTGGTCATCAGGGCAGACAGTCCTACCAGACGGACATCCTCTGCAATTGCTGCATCCACAACCTTCTGCACCGGCACATCCCGTCCCAGATCAATGACCTGATAGCCGTAATTTTCCAGCACCACACGGACAATATTCTTACCGATATCATGGATATCGCCCTCAACAGTCGCCATGATGATCTTGCCCTTGGACACGCTTTCTCCGCCCCGCTTTGCAATGCGCAGCTTAATTAAATCAAAGCCCGCACAGGCAGCATTGGCGGAATTGATAAGCTGAGGCAGGAAAATCTGCTGCTTTTCATATTTCTCACCCACCACATCCAGCGCCGGAATCAGTTTCTGATTGATGACATCCAATTCCGACATGGTTTCCAGCAGCTGTTCGGTCAGGTCTGCCGTTTCCTGCTTCAGACCCTTGAGGATGGCGGTTTCCACCGTCATTTCCTTTGGTGCCGCCGATGCCTTCTGCTCCGGTTCCACATTGGCAAACCGTTCAATATAGGCTTCACAATTCACATCCTCACCGGAAAGCGCACGATAGGACACCACCGTGTCCATGATCGGCTTCAGATTCGGATTTATGATAGGCAGATCCAGACCGCAGCACATGGCCTGGGTCAGGAAGCTGGTGGTGATGTTGTTGCGCTCCGGCAAACCGAAGGAAATATTGCTGACACCCAGCACACAGTGCAGTCCCAGCTGTTCATGTACCCTGCGCACTGCCTTGAGTGTCTCCACTGCCTGTTCCTGCTGGGCAGAAATGGTCAGCGTCAGACAGTCAATCAGTACATCCTCCTTTGGAATGCCATGCTTCAACGCGTTTTCCAAAATGGTCTCCGCCATGGCAAACCGTGCCTCTGCGGTCTGGGGGATACCGGATTTATCCATGGTCAGACCTACGACTGCCGCACCATACCGCTTGACAATGGGCAAAATCGTATCCAGCTTGTCCTGTTCCGCATTGACGGAATTGACAATTGCCCTGCCGCTACAGGCACGCAGACCGGCTTCAATCGCCTGTGGGTCAGAGGAATCAATCTGCAGCGGCAGAGAAACCACGCTCTGTACCGCCTTGACCACCTGTACCATCATTTCCGCTTCATCTATGCCGGGCAGACCAACATTGATATCCAGAATATCCGCACCGGCCTCCTGCTGTTCAATGGCACGCTCCATAATATAATTGAAATCCCGTTCCCGCAATGCCTGCTGGAACCGTTTCTTGCCAGTGGGATTGATGCGTTCTCCGATGACACGGACACCGCCGAAATCGGTCATGTGGCTGGCAGAGCACACACCCCGCCTGCGCTCCGGCCGGATATCCTCTGCTGCATCCGGCAGCTTGGTCAGCGCTGCAATAAAGTCCGGCGTGGTGCCGCAGCAGCCGCCCAGAATGGAAACCCCCAACTCCGGGAATTTTGCCATCTGACGGGCAAATTCCGCTGCATCCATATCATATCCGCCGGTTGCCGGGTCAGGAAGTCCCGCATTCGGCTTGACAATCAGCGGCTTATCTGTCCATTTGCGCATTTCTGCAA
>CAMBYS010000016.1 GCA_945872165.1 uncultured Clostridia bacterium
CAGCAGCTGCGCCAGCTTCTGGATGAAAATGGCGGTGAGGATATTGATATCATTGCCAAGATTGAAAATCAGCAGGGTGTTGAGAACATTGACAGCATTATTGCCTTGGCAGATGGCGTTATGATTGCCCGTGGCGATATGGGCGTGGAAATCCCGGCAGAGGATGTACCGTCGATCCAGAAGCTGCTGATTAAGAAGGTAGTGAAGGCTGGCAAGCAGGTTATCACCGCCACCCAGATGCTGGATTCCATGATGAAAAATCCTCGTCCAACCCGTGCGGAAGTAACTGACGTAGCCAATGCGATTTATGACGGCACCGGTGCTATCATGCTGTCCGGCGAGACCGCAGCAGGTATGTATCCGGTAGAAGCGGTTTCGATGATGGCACGTATTGCAGCACGTACCGAGATGGATATTGATTACCGCAAGCGTTTTCTGGCACGTGAGCGCAAGGCAACACCGGATATCACCGATGCGATCTGCCATTCTACCTGTATGACCGCCCATGACCTGGATGCCCGTGCCATTGTTACGGTCACCAAATCCGGTCGTTCTGCCCGGATGGTATCTCGCTATCGTCCGTCTTGTGATATCATCGGCTGCACCACCTCTACAACCGTATATCACCAGCTCAATCTGGTTTGGGGCGTCTCGCCGGTTCTGGTAGAGGAACAGGATCGTGTCCTGGATCTGTTTGATTATGCGCTGGATCAGAGCAAGGGACAGGGTCTGCTGAAGGATGGCGATATTGCAGTCATTACCTCCGGTGTACCCCTGGGTGTTTCCGGCACAACCAATATGATTAAGGTACAGGTTGTCGGCAGCAATGGCTAAATCCGGCTGATTCATCTGAATGTAAATGAAAGCACTCGGCAGTAACTGTCGGGTGCTTTTTGGTATGTTTCTGATGCTCCCGGGTAAAATACAGGAAAAAAGAAAAAATTTCCGTTTTTTGCTGTATCGTTCTTAACATTTCACCAAATTTAGGAGTATACTTTCATGAACTTTTATGCTAAAATAACAGTGACAACAGGAAACAATCGCTTTTTTTCCGATCTTGCCAGGACGGATAAGGGAAAGATTTCCGTTGCCAATGAGAGATGTGGTAAAGTTGATACAAAACTTTTTTAAGATGGAGGAAGTTTCATGAAAAAATGGGTATACGAATTTCATGAGGGCAATGCGGATATGCGTCCCCTGCTGGGAGGCAAGGGTGCAAACCTGGCGGAAATGACAAATCTGGGACTGCCGATTCCCAATGGCTTCACAGTGACGACGGAAGCCTGCACGGATTATTATAAGCAGGGCAAGCAGATTTCACAGGAGATTCAGGATCAGATTTTTGCAGCACTGGCTGTGCTGGAAGAACAGCGGGGCAAGAAGTTCGGCGATGAGTCCGATCCGCTGCTGGTATCGGTACGCTCCGGTGCCCGGGCATCTATGCCGGGCATGATGGATACCATTCTGAACCTTGGCCTGAATGATGTTTCTGTCGAAGGCTTTGCACAGAAAACCGGCAATCCTCGGTTTGCTTACGATTCGTACCGTCGGTTTATCCAGATGTTCTCCGATGTCGTTATGGAGATGAGCAAAAAGTTCTTTGAAGGTATTCTGGACGAAATCAAGGAAGCCAAGGGGGCAAAATATGATACTGACCTGACCGCAGAGGACCTGAAGGAGGTCATCGCGCGGTATAAGGCGATTTATAAGGAAAAAATGGGCGAGGAGTTCCCGCAGGACCCGAAGGTACAGCTGATGGAGGCTGTCAAAGCAGTATTCCGTTCCTGGGATAACCCACGTGCCATTGTATACCGTCGTATGAATGATATCCCGGGTGACTGGGGTACCGCAGTCAATGTCCAGTCCATGGTATTCGGCAACATGGGTGATACCTCCGGTACCGGCGTGGCATTTACCCGTAACCCGTCCACCGGCGAAAAGGGTATTTTTGGCGAGTACCTGATTAATGCCCAGGGCGAAGACGTTGTAGCCGGCATCCGTACTCCTCAGCCGATCACCAAGCTGGCAGAGGATCTGCCGGAGTGTTATGCACAGTTTATGGACATTGCCAACCGTCTGGAAGACCATTACCGCGACATGCAGGATATGGAATTCACCATCCAGGAAGGCAATCTGTTCTTCCTGCAGACAAGAAACGGCAAGCGTACCGCAGCGGCAGCTATGAAGGTTGCCTGTGATCTGGTGGATGAAGGCAGAATTACCCCGGAAGAAGCAGTTCTGCGCATTGAGGCAAAGAGCCTGGATCAGCTGCTGCATCCTACCTTTGATGCAGAGGCACTGAAGAGCGGCGAGGTTATCGGTGAAGCACTGCCCGCATCTCCGGGTGCTGCGGCTGGTAAGATTTACTTTACCGCAGATGACGCGAAGAATGCCCATGAGCAGAAGGGGGAAAAGGTTATTCTGGTGCGTCTGGAAACCTCTCCGGAGGACATTGAAGGCATGCATGCAGCAGAAGGCATCCTGACCGTTCGCGGCGGCATGACTTCCCATGCAGCAGTAGTAGCCCGCGGTATGGGTACCTGCTGTGTATCCGGCTGCGGTGACATCCAGATTGATGAGGATGCAAAGGAATTTACCCTGGGCGGCTATACCTTCCATGAAGGCGATGAAATTTCCCTTGACGGCACCACCGGCAAGATTTATAAGGGCATGATCCCCACGGTAGAAGCATCGGTAGGCGGTGACTTCGGCCGTATCATGGCATGGGCAGACAGCTTCCGTAAGCTGACCGTCCGCACCAATGCAGATACCCCGGAGGATACAGCCAATGCGGTTCGTCTGGGTGCAGAAGGCATTGGTCTGTGCCGTACCGAGCACATGTTCTTTGATCCGGAGCGTATTCCGAAGATCCGCAAGATGATTCTGTCGGATACCATGGAGCAGCGTGAGGCTGCACTGGCAGAGATTCTGCCGTTCCAGAAGGCTGACTTCAAGGGCATGTATGAGGCACTGGAAGGCCGTCCGATGACGGTGCGTTATCTGGATCCGCCGCTGCATGAGTTCGTTCCCACGGACCCGGCAGACATTGAAGCACTGGCACAGGATATGGGTATGACACCGGAAGAAGTACAGCAGAAGTGTGATGAGCTGCATGAATTCAACCCGATGATGGGTCATCGTGGCTGCCGTCTGGCGGTTACTTATCCGGAAATTGCCCGGATGCAGACCCGTGCGGTCATGGAAGCTGCCATTGAAGTGGCACAGGAAAAGGGCTATGATATCGTACCGGAAATCATGATCCCGCTGGTTGGCGATAAGAAGGAACTGAAGTTTGTCAAGGATGTTGTGGTGGAAACCGCAGAACAGGTAAAGAAGGAACAGGGCTCCGATATGGCATATCATATTGGTACCATGATTGAAATTCCCCGTGCTGCTCTGCTGGCAGATGAGATTGCAGAAGAAGCAGAATTCTTCTCCTTCGGCACCAATGACCTGACCCAGATGACCTTCGGCTTCTCCCGTGATGACGCAGGCAAGTTCCTGTCCTCGTACTATGAGTCCAAGATTTACGAATCCGATCCGTTTGCACGTCTGGACCAGAACGGTGTTGGCCAGCTGGTTCAGCTGGCAGCAGCAAAGGGCCGTGCAACCCGTCCGGATATCAAGCTGGGTATCTGCGGTGAACATGGCGGCGATCCGTCCTCGGTGGAATTCTGCCATAAGGTTGGCCTGAATTATGTTTCCTGCTCGCCGTTCCGTGTACCGATTGCACGTCTGGCAGCAGCACAGGCTGCACTGCAGGATTAAAGTCTGATCCTTTGTAACAAGATAAAACAAGCCGCACCGTTGGGCAAACGGTGCGGCTTTTCTGTGGAAATGGTTAGTTTGAATGATCCAGACCATGCTGAATCCGATAGGAGAAGGAAGACGGATGTCTGCGTCCCCAGAAGGCATAAATGACAATAGACAGAATGTTGAACACGGTCATGATGACAAACATCTGGCGATAGCCAAAGGCAGTAATCAGGGAGCCTGCAATACCGCCGCCTACACCGATGCCGATATCATACGCACACAGGAAGGTGGAGTTTGCACTGCCGCGGCGTTCCGGCGGAGCAATGGCCACTGCCATGGACTGCAGAGCGGGTTCCAGTCCGCCAAAGCCAAAGCCAGCCAATACAGCGGAAAACAGATAGGTCGCCAGATTGGGGCACAGGCCCATCAGCAGGAAGGCAATCAGCATGGCAAGATTACAGGAATAAGCAAAGATACTTTCACCATGCCGGTCTGTGACCTTACCGGCGGAAAGACGGGTTGCCAGCAATGCCACTGCCATGATGGCAAAGAAAATACCGCCGGAGGGCAGGTTCTGTTCTGCCGCAAATTTAGCAGTAAAGTTTTCCAGTGCACCATAGGTCAGCATAAATACCAGTGCGGTGCAGGAAGCAGGAAGGGCATCCCGATCCAGCAGTCCTTTGATGGTAAAGGGCTTATGCTCGGTTTTCACATCCGGTGTTTTCAGCATCAGGAACAATACCAGTGCAAGGGCAATGGAAAGTGCTGCGAACACAAACAGAGTGGTAAAGCCCATGGAATCCATCAGGGCAAGACCCAGTGCCGGTGCACAGGCCGTAGCCAAAGCAGTAGCCAGACCAAACATGCCCATACCCTCTGCAAACCGTTGTCTGGGAATGATATCGGTTGCAATAGTAGAGGTTGAGGTGTTGGAAAAGGCAAGGGATGCGCCATGGAGCATACGGCAGACAAAAGCCAGCAGCATGGTTGCCAGCACCAGATACCCAATGGGCATCAGGCACATGCCGCATAAACCGATGATAAGAATGGATTTCCGTTTGCCATTGTCCAGCATCCAGCCGATGATCAGACGGCAGAGCACAGCGACAATGGAAAACAATGCGGCAGCAAAGCCGGCAATGCGTTCGGAGCCGCCGAGAGATTCAATGTAAAAGGGGAAGGTAGACAGAATCATCAGATGGTTCATAAAGACCAGAAAATTGATGAGCAGAATCAGGACAAAGTCCTTGGTCCACAGTTTGACAGATGAATGTTGCATAAAACAGGAAGCCTCCTTGAATGAAGTAGTGTGTCATATGGACATAAAAAAACACGAGCAGCTCTGACCAACCGGAATTACGCCAGTAGAGCTACTCGTTGTGTATATGATTATAGCATGAAATTTTTGTAAAGAAAAGCAGAATTTTTCACCAAAGAAACCTGCCGGAAGTATGAAAGATACCGACAAAAAGCGCAGAACAAAGGGGGATTCTCAGAAAGAGGAATCAATGAGCCTGCCAGAGGGTTCCTGTCCGAACAGGGTTTTTACCAAAGCACCGTCACGGATGAGAAGGACATGTACATGGGTATATTCCAAAATACAGTTCTGAATGACATGGGCAGTGCCCCGGGATGTGCCATCCCACAGTGCAAGCACAAAATCACTGTATCGGATGATAGACAGATTGCGCTGCAGCGGTGCGGTTTTATGATATCGGTCATAATTCGGATGAAATACTTTCAGCGGCAGATGATTGCGGCGGGCATATTCCTCGGCCAGCTCATCTGCGCCCGTTGCGCCGCCGGATACAATTTCACTGGTGCCTTTTGGCATAAACTGTTCTAAAATTGGATAGGCATCCATGGTAATGGAGCGCGAACCAATAATTGCCACACGCATATAAAAATCCTCCCCCATAAGGTTATTTGATATAACTATGATAACTATACCAGATAATGTCCCATGGTTCAATAGCATAAACATTTCCGCGTCAGGATATACAGCTGCAATGCAGACAGACTCTGCATGCATACCCAGACAAACGCATGTATGTGTTTGTCCCCGCACGGTCAAGCTAATGTGGGAAGGAGAGGATGTGATGAAAAAACTGGAAAAAAAGCTCAGTTGTCTGCTGCTGATTTGTATGGTGTTGACCGGAGTGGCACAGGCAGCGCAGGTTGTCCCGCTGGGGATACCGGTAGGTGTGCGGATGACAGCAGAAGGCGTGGTGATTTCCTCGCTGTCGGATGTGGACAGTGCAGCAGGTGACATCTGTCCGGGAGAACAGGCAGGACTGGAAGCCGGGGATATTTTGCAGACTGCCAATGGCACGAAACTGTCCTCCAGTGAGCAGTTGGCAGAAATTGTGCAAAACAGTGAAGGCAAACCCATCCGGTTTACCGGCTGCCGGAATGAAACCCATATAGAGACAACGGTTCAGCCGGTTAAAAGCAATGCATCGGGCACGTATCAGATTGGTCTGCTGATCCGGGACAGCATGGCGGGTATTGGCACATTGACCTTTGCAGATCCGGAAACCGGTGCCTTTGGTGCGCTGGGGCATCCGGTCAGTGATGTGGACAGCGGTGCACGAATGCCGTTGGAATCCGGCTCCATTGTTCCTGCAACGGTAATCGGCGTGGTGGCAGGGGAGTCCGGCACACCGGGGGAATTGATTGGCACCTATGAATTTACCCGGGAACTGGGAGAACTGGATGACAATACAGCCAGCGGTATTTTTGGTACACTGACAGACCATATGCTGTATGAAAATGTCCAGGCTGTGGAAACGGCAGAGACAGAGGAAATCCACACGGGTGCAGCGGAAATCCTGACCTGTGTTTCCGGTTCCAAGCCCAAGCGGTATGCCATTTCCATTGACAAAATCACGCCGGATGCGAAGGATGGCAGAGGTCTGTCCATTCGCATTACAGACCAGGAGCTGCTGAAGCAGACCGGCGGTATTGTGCCGGGTATGAGCGGTTCTCCAATTCTGCAGGATGGGAAGCTGGTAGGTGCGGTGACCCATACGCTGGTCAACCATCCCGACAGAGGGTACGGCATTCTGATTGAAACCATGCTGGAGGAAGTCCAATCGTAAACCTGCGTCGGCGGTCAGCTTTGTCTGACCGCTTTTTTATGCAGTGAGGGGTACAGTACCTGGAACAGATACGACATGGTATAAAATCATGAAAGCGAGAAGCATTATCAAATGTTGCAAAATGTGTTGAATTGGAAGGAAAGATAGCGATTATATTTTGGAATAATTTGAGAACTTAGTGACCTTTTTAGATTGATTTCAAAATAATTTGACAAAAAATCGGGGTTACAGCACGAAAAACTGCCGGAGCTGTCGAACGATTATTATGAATAAATGAGTAAAATTGATTGTCATGTCTGCGAAAATATGGTAATCTAAAGCCGTCGGAAAGACGGCAAATTTTTACAGATATGCTGGAAGGCAGGGAATGACATCATGGAGAACAGAATTCGTGTGCTGATTGCTGACGAAGATAAGGAGTTTCGCAGAGTTTTGAGTGAAACACTGAGCACAGGCAATCAGATCGAGATAGCAGGTTCCTTTGGAGATGGCAAGGGACTGGTACAAAAGATACTGGACGCAGCGCCGGATGTGCTGCTGATTGATCTGATGCTGCCCGGCGTGGATGGTCTGACGGTTTTACATGGACTGAACGATGCAGCACCAGCCAAAATGCCGGTTATCTTTGTGCTCAGCAGCTTTGCATCACAGGAAACCACTGCAGAATGCAATGCCTTGGGCGTCAGCTTCTATCTGCGCAAGCCGGTGGATCTGCAGGCACTGGCACAGCGGATTACCCGCTATGGCGGACAGCGCAGCTTTACCCGGACACCTGCGGTACGCATGCCGGATGAGGACCTGGAAATTGAAATGCGGGTTACCAATATCATCCACCAGATCGGTGTACCGGCACATATCAAAGGCTATCAGTATCTGCGGGAAGCCATCATTATGACGATTCATGACATGGAAGCCATCAATGCGATTACCAAGATATTATATCCCACAGTAGCAAAAAAATTCAAAACAACATCCTCCCGTGTGGAACGTGCCATCCGTCATGCCATTGAGGTCGCATGGGATCGCGGAGATGTGGACACACTACAGGAATATTTTGGCTTTACTGTCAGCGGAGCGAAGGGAAAACCAACCAATTCGGAATTTATTTCCATGGTGGCAGACCGGCTTCGTCTGGAACTGAAAATCGGCTGATCTCTCTCTTCTCCCTTTGCCGCGGAGCTCGTGCGCGGCTGAGGGATTTTTTGTATTTTACACAAAAAACTGCCTTCCCGAACAAAGGAAGGCAGAAGGTATTATTGGGCATAATAATCTGATTCCAGAATCAGATTGCTGGTTTCAATGTACCGCTGTGCCAGCTCATTCATGGCATTAATGTCCATATCCGCTTCGGCATCATCGTAAAAGGTATGGGTGATGCTGCCGTTTTCATAGACCACTTCGTCGGTAATCCAGCTGCCATCGCTGAAAATCACATAGCCGTCATAATTTGGATTGAACACATCCTGTCCAATGTAACGATAGTTTGTTTCCATGCCGAACAGATTGAGCAGGGTAGGCAGGATATCCGAGGTATTACAGGTTTTGTCCACCGTGACCGGCTGCTCCATGTCTGCTGACCAGATAAAGCAGGGTGTTTTTTCCACCATCAGCTCCACCGGTACATCGGACAGCTCCAGTACACGCTCCTGATCCTTCATGGAATAGGAATAATGGTCGGTTACGCCTACAATGACGGTATTTTCCAATAAATCTGCCTGATCCAGCTCGTCAATCAGCTGGGCAAAGAAATCATCCAGCAGATTGATTTTGGCATAGTAATAGCCAACTTCCTCACAGGTATCCACACCTTCATACTGGGGATATTTTTCCATGGCATACCGGCTGACGGAATCCTGGCTGGAATAGGGCATATGGGCATTGCGGGAGATGACAAAGTTAAAAAATGGCTGTTCCCGCAGCAGCTGTTCCCGCAGCGCGTCATTGGTCAGCACAAAGGTGTCTTCATTCAGGTCCTGGGAAAACATGTTGCCATGTTCGGTATAATCCGCATAGCAGATATAGTTTTCATAGCCCATTGCCGGATCCATGATGCCGCGGCTGTAAAAGGTCGGGGAATTGTAGTGGAAGGCATTGGCGGAATATCCTGCCTTGCGGAACAGGTTTGGCAGGCTCTCCGAGAAAGTATTGCCGCAGTAGGTAAAGGTCAGATTGCCGTCTGTCGGGGAAAATACGCCGGTATTCATGGTAAATTCCGTGTTGAAGGTACGGACACTGCCGTATAGCGGCGTGTACATATTGGTAAAGTTGATGCCCTCCCGCATCATTTTTGAGATGGTGGGTGCAGCGGTTTCATTGATAGCCCAGTCATCCGCACTTTCCATCAGTACAATGATGACATTGTTTCCTGCAAATCTGCCGGTCATGGCATTGGGCTCTGCTTCCGATTGGTAATCGTCAAAAAAGCTTTCAATGCTGGCTAGTTGGGCGGTTTCCTCCGCCTGATTGCCCGGCAGAAGAGGCTGCATGAGATGGATGGCAATATCCCGTCCGGCAGTCTGATACAGGCCGCACAGGGAATATACTTTTTTCGCATCATACATCAGTGTATAGGCACGGCGCAGGGATTTTCCGGCATAATAATCCGTGCCGAGCCCCAGATTGTTGTTGTCCTCCGAGCAGGAGACATTAGCAGATAGGGCAGCAGGGAAACCGCTGTAATGACACAGCAGGAAACGGCAAGAAATTTCATTCTGCTGCAGGAGGTTTTGGGGTACAGCCGGCAGGCGGCAATGCCCCAGAGCAGCAGCAGGACGGATATCGCCACAAAGCCGGGGGACAGGAAGGAGAATACCGAACCGGCAAATTCCGCACCATCCCGCAGATAGAGCAGATCTTTGAGCCACAGGAATTTGCCAAAGATCTGGAAATATCCGGTCTGGAGTATGGCATATACCACCGAAAGGTAGTACAACAGCATAAAGACAATCCGGGCTGCCAGCCGGGGCAGGATCAACAGAATACCGGAAAAAATCCCTGCCCATACAGCGGAAAAAGCCAGTGAACACCAGCCGGTCACATCGGTAAAGGCATAAATCAGCACATCAGCCAGAAAAAAGGACAGCCAGGGAATCAACAGCGCAGCGGCAGGCTGCCGGCTCCGGCGGAGAAATGAGCGAAACAACAGAACATCCCTTCTATTACATAAAATTTGATTCAACGGTTTTATTATAGCAAGCGGAGAAAATGGCGTCAATTTGGAACACAAAATCAACACAGGAAAAAATACCATCAAAAAAATGGGGTGATGCTGGGGAAAAACGGCAGAATGACAGCATATATGTCTGGTAAACTGCTGCGGTCACGTGATATAATATACTATTAGCAAGAAGAACATGAGGAGGGCGAAGCATGAAGCTGATGGCAATTGACGGCAACAGTATGCTCAACCGTGCCTTTTATGGCATCCGGCTGCTGACCAACCATGAAGGCCTGTGTACCAATGCGGTGTATGGCTTTGTTACCACCATGCTCCGATTACAGGAGGAGTATCAGCCGGATCGGATTGTGGTGTGCTTTGACGTAAAGGAAAAAACCTTCCGCCATAAGGCGTATGAAGCATATAAGGGAACCAGAAAAGGCATGCCGGAGGAACTGGCACAGCAGCTGCCGTTGATTCGGGAGGTACTGACTGCCATGGGCATTCCTTATCTGGAAAAGCCGGGCTATGAAGCAGATGACCTGCTGGGTACCCTGAGCCGGGAAGCCAATGAGCGGGGAGATACCTGCCTGATTGTCACAGGTGATAAGGATTCCCTGCAGCTGATCGGCGGTGGAACCTCTGTCCTGCTGGCAGTGACCCGCAGGGGACAGACCACCACCACGGAATATACCACAGAAGTATTCCGGGAGCAGTACGGCTTTGACCCAATTCATATGATTGATCTCAAGGCACTGATGGGAGATACCTCGGATAATATTCCGGGCGTATCCGGCATCGGTGAAAAAACCGCCATGGGACTGATTCAGAAATTCGGCTCGGTACAGGCGGTATATGACAACATTGATGATCCGTTTATCAAGAAAGGCCAGCGGAGCAAGCTGCTGGAGGATCGGGAAGGTGCGGAGCAGGGATTGTTCCTTGTGACCATTGTGCGGGATGTGCCGCTGGAAACCGGTATTGGGGATCTGCCCCCTATGCAGATGGACGAGCCGGCACTGTACAACCTGTTTACCCGGCTGGAATTTAAGAACCTGATTACCCGGTTGGGGCTGCAGCCGCCGGAAGAGATAGCGGAAGCTGCACCGGAAAAGGAAATCACCTGCAAAGAGGTGGATGCAGACACCCTGTTTGCCGCACTGGAGGGAAAAGAACGCATTGTCCTGACAGCCCCCCATTCCCTGGCTGCCCTGTGCCTGCTGACGGAAGGCATAGCTTATGTACTGCGGGCAGATCAGGCTGGCAATGCGGCATGGCGGGATATGCTGCAGAAGCTGTTTTCCGGCGCATATCCGCTGACCGTGCATGACGGCAAGCCGTACCTGCTGGCGCTGCTGGAGGAAGGCATTGAGCCGGCGGATTTTGCCTTTGATACCGCATTGGGCGCTTATCTGCTGGACCCGGCGGAATCCGGTTACAGCCTGGATAAGGTTGCCATGTCCTATCTGCATCGGGAACTGCCGCCGGCTTCGGATTATGAGGCGGAGGATGCCTTTTCCCCGCTGGGCGGCTCAGAAACCGCACAGCAGACCCTGTGTGCCCATGCGGCAGCTGTGGGGCAGCTGGCGGAACAGATTGTACCCAAAATCGAAGCAGAGGGCATGCATGACCTGTATTACAACATTGAACTGCCGCTGGAGATCATTCTGGCAAGCATGCAGCATTATGGTCTGCTGACCAATGCGGATGCCCTGCGTTCCTTTGGTGACAAGCTGACCACCCGGATTGATGAGCTGACTGCCGGTATTTATGAACAGGCAGGACGGGAATTTAACATCAATTCCACCAAAATCCTGGGACAGATCCTGTTTGAAGAACTGGAGCTGCCGGTCATCAAAAAGACCAAGACCGGTTACTCTACCAACATTGACGTACTGGAAGCCCTGAAGGGCTATCATCCCATTGTGGGTATGGTGATCGAATACCGCCAGCTGACCAAGCTGCGTTCCACCTATGTGGATGGCATGCTCAAGGCCATCGGTGCAGATGGGCGCATTCATTCTACCTTCCAGCAGATGGTGACAGCAACCGGACGGCTCAGCTCCACGGATCCGAATTTACAGAATATCCCGGTGCGCACCGAACTGGGCAGTGAATTGCGGCATATGTTTATGGCAAAACCGGGCTGTGTGCTGGTGGATGCGGATTATTCCCAGATTGAGCTGCGGGTACTGGCGGATATCGCGGATGACCAGGCGATGATTGAAGCCTTCCAGTCCGGGGTGGACATCCATGCGGTAACAGCATCCCAGGTATTCCGTGTGCCGCTGGAGGAGGTTACGCCCCAAATGCGCCGTTCCTCCAAGGCGGTGAATTTCGGCATTGTATACGGTATTTCCGGCTTCTCACTGGCCAATGATATCGGTGTGAGCGTCAAGCAGGCAAGTCAGTATATCAACAATTACCTGGAGGTCTATCATGGTGTACGGGATTATATGGAGCGCATCAAGGAGCAGGCCAGGGAGGAAGGCTATGTCAGCACCATGTTTGGACGCAAACGCTGGCTGCCGGAACTGAAATCCAAAAACAACAACATCCGCAAGCTGGGAGAACGCATGGCGCTGAACACCCCGATTCAGGGCACCGCAGCGGATATCATCAAAATTGCCATGGTGCGGGTATACCGCCGCCTGAAGGCAGAGCATATGCGCAGCCGGTTGATTTTACAGGTGCATGACGAATTGATTCTGGAGACGCCGGAAGAGGAAATCGAGCTGGCAAAGCAGGTGCTCAAGGAAGAAATGGAAGCCGCCTGTGCATTGAAGGCGCCGCTGACAGTGGAAGCTGCCTGTGGACAGGACTGGTATGCGGCGAAGGGATAAGCCATGATTCTGTATGTTGATTACAACGATGTCTGCCGTGCGCCGCTGGCAGCTGCCATGCATGCACGGGTATATGGGGAACACGCATATAGTGCCGGTGTATACGCCGATGAAGGGGCAGCGGTATGTGATGCAGTCCGTCCGAAGCTGCTGGATGGACACCGCTCCCGCAGACTGTCAGAGTCCATGCTGGAGAAAGCGGATGCAGTCTGGTGTGTAACAACTGCCATTGCCCGGCATCTGGCAGAGGAGCACCCGGAGTATGAGAGCAAAATCCATGCCATGGAGGATATACCGGACCCTTCCGGTATGGGAAAGCAGGCGTATGCACAATGCGCGGAGGATATCCGCAGACAGCTGGAGGAACGGCGATGAAGGAAATTCGGATTGTGCCCTTTGGGGCTCAGCATGTTGCCGCCGTAGCGGAGCTGGAGCAGGTTTGTTTTGCTGATCCCTGGACCGAAGATGGTCTGAAGGAGGAATTGGATAATGCCTGTGCCCGGTTCCTGACCGCAGTGGATGAAACAGGTGCGGTTGCCGGATACATTGGCTGCCATACCGTACTGGATGAAGGATACATTGCCAATGTGGCGGTTTCCCCGGACTTTCGCAGGCAGGGCATCGGAAAAAAGCTGGTGCAGGCCTTGCTGGCACAGTCCACGGACCTGTCCTTTGTCACGCTGGAGGTACGGGTTTCCAATGACCCGGCAATCCGGCTGTATACCGGCTGTGGATTCCAGCCGGTAGGTACCCGGAAAAAGTTTTACAGTCATCCCACAGAGGATGCACTGCTGATGACCCGGTTCCGGAAGGAGGCTGGTGCGTCATGACAGAGGGCATGGCGGCGCTGCTGATCTGGGAGGCCTGTGCGGTGCTGTTTGCGGGCATCAGCATATATTGCTTTCTGGCGAAAAAGCCGGTAGGATTCTTTGCCAATGCAAAGCCTCCGGAAATCCGGGATGTCCGGGCATATAACCGGGCAGTCGGCAGGCTGTGGCTGGTATTTGCCGTGGTATTTGCCCTGCTGGGCATCCCGCTGCTGTGGCCGGATTCCCCGCTGGTGCTGCTGGGGATTATCGGTCTGATGTGGGCAATCATTGTGGTGATTGTCGTGTATCTGCGCATTGAGCAGAAATATAAAAAATAAATCAGGGAAAGAACAATATGAAGATTTTAGCAATCGAGTCGTCCTGTGATGAAACTGCGGCAGCAGTGATTGAGGACGGCAGGAAAATCTGTTCCAATATCATCAACTCACAGGCGGAAGAGCATGCGCTGTACGGCGGCGTGGTGCCGGAAATCGCCAGCCGGGGACATATTGAAGCCATCAGCGGCGTAGCCCGGGCGGCTGTACGGGAAGCCGGCATGGAATTTGCGGAGGTGGATGCCATTGCGGCAACCTGTGCCCCCGGACTCATCGGTGCCCTGCTGGTAGGAGCGAACTATGCCAAATCCCTGGCATGGTCGCTGCACAAGCCCTTTATTCCGGTGCACCATATCCGCGGACATATCGCCGCCAATCTGCTGGCATTCCCGGAGCTGGAACCGCCGTTTCTGTGCCTGTCTGCCTCCGGCGGCTCCTCCATGCTGGTGCTGGTACGGGATTATACCGACATGGAAATTTTAGGCGGAACACGGGATGATGCGGCGGGCGAAGCCTTTGACAAGGTAGCCCGTGTATTGGGTGTAGGATATCCCGGCGGTCCCAAAATTGACAAGCTTGCCCAGGGCGGCGATGACCGGGCTTATGTCCTGCCCCATTCCCATGTAAACGGCTCCCCACTGGATTTCTCCTTTTCCGGCTTGAAAACGGCGGTGATCAATCTGGCGCACAATGCGGAGCAGAAGGGCGAGCCGATTGACAAACGCAATCTGGCGGCATCCTTCCAGCGGGCAGTCAGTGAGACACTGGTACCTCGGTTCAAGCTGGCAGCAGAGCAGACCGGCGTGCGGACGCTGGTGGCGGCAGGCGGTGTTGCGGCAAACTCCCGGCTGCGTGCAGATCTGGAGCAGATGGGACAGGAGTTGGGTGTTCCTGTCTATATGCCGCCGCTGAGCCTGTGCGGAGACAATGCCGCCATGATCGGTGCGCAGGCATATTATGAATATCTTGCAGGAAATACAGGAACCATTTGGCAAAATGCCTTTGCCACGGCGGAAATTTCCGAAAAAATCTGTCAAAAGAACGGAATTGCAAAAAAACATGCCAAACGGTAGAAAATCCCTCAAAAATGATGTATGATAAAAGTGGTTTTTGAAAAAATTGTCCGCAAATCCACAACCTGGAGCAAAATGGGTACTGTGGGAACCGGAAAGTCCTACTTTTGGAGCAGAAAGGAAATTTTGCAGGATTTTTCAGCCGGCAATTCACAATTGGCCACAGCAGGTATGCCGGGTACAGCGGCAGCTGCTGGAAGAGCATAGACAGGAGGAAATGATCCGTCATGGAAAAAATCAAAATGACAACACCGCTGGTGGAGATGGATGGCGATGAGATGACCCGTGTCATCTGGCAGATGATTAAGGATGAGCTGATTTGCCCGTTTGTTGATCTGAAGTCGGAGTATTATGACCTGGGTCTGGAATACCGTAACAAGACCAATGACCAGGTAACCGTGGATTCCGCCGAAGCAACCAAGAAGTACGGCGTTGCAGTCAAGTGTGCTACCATCACCCCGAATGCGGCACGTATGACTGAATATAACCTGAAGGAAATGTGGAAGAGCCCGAACGGTACCATCCGTGCGATTCTGGACGGCACCGTATTCCGTGCGCCGATTCTGGTCAAGGGTGTGGAGCCCTATGTCAAGAACTGGGTGAAGCCGATTACCATTGCCCGTCATGCCTATGGCGATGTCTACAAGGGCGCAGAAATGAAGATTCCGGGACCGGGCAAGGTTGAACTGGTTTATACCGCAGAAGACGGCTCGGAAACCCGTGAGCTGGTACATGATTTCAAGAATGCAGGCATTGTACAGGGTATGCACAACCTGACTCCGTCCATTGAGAGCTTTGCAAGAAGCTGCTTCAATTTTGCCATTGATACCAAGCAGGATCTGTGGTTTGCAACCAAGGATACCATTTCTAAGAAGTACGATCACACCTTCAAGGATATTTTCCAGGAAATCTATGACACGGAATACAAGACAAAGTTTGAGGAACTGGGTCTGGAATATTTCTACACCCTGATTGATGATGCCGTAGCACGTGTCATCCGTTCCAACGGCGGCTATATCTGGGCCTGCAAGAACTATGACGGCGATGTCATGAGTGATATGCTGGCAACCGCTTACGGCTCCCTGTCCATGATGACCTCTGTTCTGGTATCCCCCAAGGGCGTATATGAATATGAGGCAGCACATGGCACCGTACAGCGTCATTATTACAAGCATCTGAAGGGTGAGGAAACCTCTACCAATTCCATCGCAACCATCTTTGCATGGACCGGCGCACTGCGCAAGCGCGGCGAGCTGGATGAGCTGCCGGAGCTGTCTGCTTTCGCAGATAAACTGGAAAAGGCTTGCATTGACACCGTAGAATCTGGTAAGATGACAAAGGACCTTGCGCTCATCACCACGCTGAAGGATGTCACCCCGCTGAATACGGAAGGCTTTATCAAGGCGGTTCGTGAGACGCTGGAGGCATCTCTGTAATACGTATCAGATCAGGAGGAATATCAGTGGCAAACGCAAAGAACGTATCCAAAGCAGTTGTCAGCCGCCTGCCGCGTTATTATCGCACGCTGCGGGAACTGGCAGATCAGGGGACCGAACGTATTTCGTCCAAGGCACTGGCGGCACAGATGGATTTGACTGCATCCCAGATCCGGCAGGATTTAAGCTGCTTCGGCGGCTTTGGCCAGCAGGGATATGGCTACAGTGTGGACAAACTGATTGTTGAGCTGGAACGGATTCTCGGCGTTGCGGGAAGCCAGCGCGCCATTCTGCTGGGTGTCGGCAATCTAGGCCGAGCCCTGCTGCGCAACTTTGATTTCTCCTATTGCGGTGTCCGTCCGATTGCTGCCTTTGACACGGCACCTTCCATTATCGGCAGTGATTTCCGTGGCATACAGGTGCATTCGCTCCATGAGCTGGAGGAATATTGTGAACGGGAACGTCCGGATATCGCGGTGCTCTGCGTACCGGCGGATAAGGCACAGCTGGTGGCGGACCGTCTGGTACGGACCGGCATCCGGGGCATCTGGAATTTCTCCAATGTATCCCTGAAGGAGGATGAACTGGGCATTCCGGTGCAGGATGTGCATTTTTCCGATTCCTTGATGACACTGTGCTATCGGATGAAGGATACCGACCCATTTGAAATTGGTGAATAAGACATAAGAACCAGAATAACCTTCTCTTTTTTTGGAGAGGGTTATTTTTTTGCCCAAAGCTGCACCAGCTGCCTGTCCAACCGATACAATGAAAATGAACTTTAACAACAGGAGGAATTTGTTATGTGCAACAATTCTTGGAACAATGGCTTTGACTGCTGGTGGATCATCATTCTGATTCTCATTTTCTGCTGCTGTGGCGGCGGTTCCTTCGGCGGCTGTGGCTGCATCGGCGGCTGCAATGGCGGCAACAACAATTCCTGTGACTGCTGCTGAAACTGTTAATTTTTGTTGAATCCTGATGCATTTCGTTGCATCTGATATCAGGATGTGCTAAAATAAAGAAAATTTAACGCAAGAGAGTGAAGCTTTTATGGCAAAAAACAGAGTGAAATTATCAGAAGATAAGCCATACCACAGATGGCGCCGGATCGGCTTTTATTGCCTGTATGCGGCGATTGCGCTGATTGTCGCATGTTTTGTCCTTGGTCAGATTTACGGCACGGAAAGTGCCGTGTGCCTGTATACCGGTTATGCAGCCATTGTGCTGGTGATCTGGTTCTATCTGATCAACTTTTTCAAGTGGCGATGTCCCCAGTGCCATAAAACATTGCCGCTGCTGGGGCCGGTTGTTTCGTGCAGAATCTGTAAGCGGTCCTTTATGAATAATAAGGGACAGCAGGTCTGGTAAGGAAAGATTTTGCGGTACAGCGTTTGCTGTACCGCTTTTTCCTGGCAGAGGGAAAAATTTTTTTCTTGACTTTTCAACTGTATATGTGATAAAAATAAAAGTACCGTGTAGCACATAGTATGATTATGGTTGACGCAAAGCGTGTAATATCCAACTGGGTATTATGCGCTTTTCTTTTTTTGCAAAGCGGAATTTTTTTGATGAGGTGCATATTTATGCCAAAAACAAAGGGACAGGGAATCATTTTCGGAATCATCATGTCATATGCCATGGCATACGGCATGGAGGTTTATAATGTTGCCATTAAAATGGGCGTGAATCTGTCCGCAGGCGGCTTCAGCAACATGGCCAATATAATTTTCTGGGATGCATGTAAGGAAGCGTTATATATGGGCGTATTTGTTTTCCTGTTTTCCAATCTGTGGGGAAATCGTATGGGTGCGGCATTCATGCAGCGGCATTGCAATCCGGAAACCGACAATCCGTATTTCTGCCAGCTGATGCGCCAGGCGGGAACAGTTGCAGTTATGTGTCCTACCATGAGCCTGGTGGCTTCCATCCTGTTTCATGTCATTCTGGCAGGTGCCAGCCCGCTGCAGTTGCCGGCCATCTGGGTAGGTACATTCCTGAAAAATTTCCCCATGGCCTTTTTCTGGAATATGTTTGCAGCAGCACCCTTTACGCGCTGGCTGTTCGGCAAGCTGTTTCCTGCGAAATCAGCCGCATCATCGTGAACATGGAGGCAGAAAACAAGCCGCGGAGCAAATGCTCCGCGGCTTTGACCGTTCACGGATCGTTAACTGTTGTAATGGATGGTGGCGGAGGTTAACGGATCATTGCTGCTGCTGATGGAAACAGCAGACCAGTCCGCTTCACTGCCGCGGTAATATACATCCGTCAGGCAGGGGCAAAACTGAAACGCAGAAGAACCGATGCTCGTCACACCCCGGCCAATGGTTATCTGGGCTAAGATGTCGCAGCCATAAAAGGTATACGGGCTGATACTGCCCACACCGTCCGGAATCACGATGCTGGTCAAACTTTCGCAGCTAGAAAACGCACTCTCTCCAATGCTGATGACACGGTCCGGAATGGTGATGCCTGTCAGGCTGGAGCACTGTTGGAATGCATTGGCCTCTATGCTGGTCACGGCGTCCGGGATGGTTACACTGGTCAGGTTGCTGCAATATTGGAACGAGCCTCTGCCGATGCTGGTGACGCTGTCCGGAATGGTCACGCTGGTCAGGCTGGTGCAGGAGCTGAACGCATAGTCAGAGATGCTGGTTATGCCGTTCCCCAGCGTTACGCTGGACAGATGCGAACAGTCGGTAAACGCATGGGTGTCGATGCTGGTCACACGGTCCGGGATGACCAGATCCGTCACGCCGTCGCATTGTTCAAAGGCATATGGTCCAATGCTGGTGACACTGTCCGGAATGGTGATGTCCGTCAATTTGTTGCAATAGCTGAATGCATACGCACCAATGCTGGTGACACTGTCCGGAATGGCATATGTGCCGGAGCTTCCCAGAGGGAATTGTACCAGCATGGTTTTATTCTTGTTGAATACAACACCATCCACGGAACAGAAGGCAGTATTGCGGCTGTCCACTTGGATTTCCTTCAGATTGCTGCTGCACTCAAAGAAATTAGGTCCGAGTGATATCACACTGGCAGGAAGTGTGATGCTGGTAAGGCCAAAGCAATATCCAAAGGCGCCTCTGCCAATGCTGGTCACACGGTCCGGAATCATGATTCCCGTCAGGGAATAGCAGAAATAGAACGCATAATCATCAATACTTGTCACGCTCTCCGGGATGCGCAGGCTTACCAGATTGCTGCAGCTTCTGAACATGGCATAGCTGATGCAAGGCATATTGTTTCCCAGAGATACCGTTTTCAGATTTTCACAAGCATAGAACAGACCGGTACCCACACTGGTCACGCTGTCCGGGATATTGATACCCGTCAGGGCACATCGTTCAAATACGCCGCTTCCAAGGTTGGTCACACTGTCTGGGATGAGAATGCTTGTCAGACTGTCGCAATACATGAATACACGGCTGTCAATGCTGGTGACACTGTCAGAAATGGTCACATCCGACAGATTTTCACAATTGTAAAAGGCATAGCTGCCGATATTGGTGACACCATTTTTTATGTCAACTGCTTTGATTTGGCTGTTCAAATGACGCCATGGCGTCACTTTTTCATATTCCCAACCATACTGGTACATTTCTCCTGTACCGCTGATCGTCAGTGTACCGTTGGTATCCAGTGTCCAGGTCAAATGATCGCCGCAGGTACCGCTTTCCACAATGTCTGCCGGATCAGGAGAATCCGGATCACTGGGATCACTGGGGTCATCCGGGTCAGTTGATGGAATCACATCATCTGTTTCACTCAGGGTCACACTAGAGGCGCCATCCTGAATGGTAAAATCCCTGCCCAATGCTTTTCCGTTCAATGTACATTTCGCTGTATAACTGCCATTATACAGATACAATGCCTTTCCGGATTCTGTTGTTCCCATATCCGTTTGATCCGATTGGACAGAAACTGGTGTGCCGCTGATTTCAATGCCATGTATATCCTTTACATGGAAGGTGGTGCGGTATTTCTGGTTCGGACAGCTGCCCTTGCCGAAGGTGATCTTTCCGCCCAATGGAGAGTCCGTATCATTTATCATAGAAGCATAAAAGGCAAACAGATGTTGGTGAATATTCAGAATGGTACTGCTGAACGGTGTTCCTTTCAGCTTCTTGGTAATTTTATAGCTCAGTTCAATCTTGGCCTTTGCAAACAAAGATGCATCACCATCCGCACACAGGGAACACATATGGATGGAATCTTCATCGGTAACACCCAGCGAACCGGTTTGTACTTCCGCTGTGAAATCACCGCCGATTTGTCCGCTGATCTCACCTTTCAGCACATCCTCTAAAAATTCAATGCTGACTGCCAGCTTGGGACCTGCCTTGACCTCGAACTTTGCCTCAGCCTGAATAAAGGACACATCAAAGTTCTTTTTGCAGATTTCCTGAGTTCCGCTTTTGGAGGAATAGGAGAAGCCGGATTTCATGGAATACGATGCTTCCATGGTAGCTCCACCCTCAAGACGAAGTTCCACCGGTACTGTTAATGCCACAGAACAGGAAAAGCCGTAACCAATGGGGAAGGGGATATCACCCAGATAAAATTCTTCTTCCTCTGTCTGATTTTTGACGGCTTCGCCATTATCAACCTTTGCCTTAATCTCCAGACTGAACGATCCTTTGGTTTCGGACAGGATCTTGCAGGATATGAAATCCTTGCCGAACAGTGCGGCATCATAAGAGATTTCAATTGAGATCATATCTTTCAGTTCCAGGGTACCGCCGGTCGTGAAATGATCTGTTTCATAATTCAGCCCAAATTCCAGTGACTGACAGGAATCAATGTTCTCATCAATGATATCAATGCCCTTTTCGTCAGAGCGTGCAGTGGAATCACTGCTGCTCTGCTTTGCGTTTTCATTCAGCAGCGTGACACCTGCATCTGCCTGACGCATGTCGATATCCTCCGGATCGGCAGCAACCGACATGTCCACCTTGAGCACCTGATAATAATCTTCCAGTGCTGCATCCGGATTCCGGGTGATGGTTGCGGTGGTACCGGAAATTTTGATGGTGCCGATGGACACCAGTACTTCCATACCATTTGCATCAAAAAACAGCACTTCATCCCCGGGCTTGAGTGACTTTACGGTGGCATCAATATTGGTTACGGTATATGTATCATCAGCGTTTTCCGTGATGATATTTTTACCGGATGCCGCCGTCGGTTCCTTGACCGTATCTGACAGGACGCCGAAATTGTCGGTTTTGTCATCATCAAAATTGATGACGGTTTTCCCCTCAAAATCATCTACGGTCTGGGCTTCAAATTTTTCATAGTTGGTGGTGTATTTGATGCAGGTAAAGGTGCTGCACAGCTGCTTGCCGTTGCCATCCACCAGAGAAACCTCTGCAATGAAATGAGAAGGGAGCGGTTTGGTGGCGGTTGCCTTGACTTCCTCCAGCTCCAATCCGGCGGAAACCGCAGCTGTGGCAGAAATATTCAGGTCTGCTTCGGTTTCCTCGTTGAGAAATTTCACCTGCAGGGTACAGGATCTGGGTGCGGTTACTTCTGCCGTGACAGCGGTACCGCTGACCGTCAGATCGGTGATGGAATAGGGTTCCGGCTGGATGGTAATATTTTCGCAGAAAAACCGCAGAATGACCGCTGCCTGTGCACGGGTGGTTTTGCCGGTGGGCTCCAGCATCAGCTGGCCATCCGGCTTTTTGTTGCCATTGATAAGCTTGTTCTGGGTTGCCCAGGTCACCGCATTGATTGCCCAGCCGGAAACATTCCCGGCATCCGGGAAATCCAGTGTTCCTTCCACAGCGGGTTTCCCGGCATAGCTGTACAGGAACTGGGCAAACTGCTCACGGGTTACCTTGCCGGTGGGGTTAAACAATCCGTTTCCCGTGCCGGCGGCAATGCCGTTCTGGCTTGCCCATTGAATGGCATTGTAATACCATTTACCGCTGCTTACATCACGGAAGGCCGGACTGCCGGATACTGCCGGTCTGCCCTCCATGCTGTACAGGATCTGTGCTACCATGGCACGGTTCATAGTCCCCTGAGGGGTAAACAGCGTATCGGAGGTACCCAACATCAGGTTGTGCTCATACACATAGCTGATGGCGTCATAATACCATTCGCCTTGTTTCACATCGGCAAACGGCATGCCGGCCTGCGCCTGCTGCTGTTCGGTCTGATTTTCCGCAAAGGCTGTGACTGGGATAAAGGTACACAGCATACACAGCGTCAGCAGAAAACTCCATATTTTTTTGCCTCGTTTCATTCCTTTCACTTCCTTTTTTGTGCGGTATGCAAAGATGATACTTTATTATATCAGATAGGCAGGTGCAGGCACAATTGCCTCACGGATTATTTTCGGATATGCCCTAAAAGAGATTCATTTTTTTGGCATCCGGATAAACTGCCATCAGACGCCGTACGCCCAGACGGGATAATAGCCGGGCTTTGGCATGCAGGGTATCCGCGTCATCAAACAGGACAAAATGTGCCTGATCACCGCTGGAATAGGTAAAATATTTTGCGCACAGCTCCCGGGAGAAGAAAATCGCGGCGCCGGTGCGGTCAAGCAGGGATTGAAATTCCTCCGGGGTCAATGGTGTACCGTCAGGATTGGAACAGGGAAGAGGAAAGTCAGAACAGGAGCATACCAATTGGGCGGCAAGCCTGTCTGCTCCGAAGCGCTCCAGCAGATCGGAAAAACGCTCCTCCAGACTGCCGCCGGAAACCGCTGTATCTGCAATGACACAGGCATGAGGAGCATATTCTGCCAAGGGCAGGGGAATCATCAGCTGTAATCCGCTGCGCTGGGTTTCCATATCCAGAGAAACAGTCAGCTCCTGCAATAAAGGCCGTTCAAAGTCTGCCATAATCCCGGCACAGCCCCGGGCCTGTGCGGCAGAGGCTGCGTCAAAGGCAAAGGAACCGCATTTTCTCGGCACGCCGCCGCTGTCCGCAATGCCCAGAAAATCACCCCGGGAATTGGCGGGATGGGCCAGCAGGGAAAAGGTACCATCGGCAGACAGCCGGGCACATAAATGCAGACAGGTAAAGCCGGCTTCCCGTGCCTGTATGGCATCTGTTCCGGCAGCAGCAATCATCCAGTTGGTTTGCGTTGTCATGTGTTTTTCCTCCTGTTCGTTTTTTCTGCTGGTTGCAATTCAGGAAAAAATCCAGTACACTATATTAGGACGTATCTGAAAAGTCGAAAATTTTGACTATTTCTACAAATGCGGATCGCTTCTTC
>CAMBYS010000017.1 GCA_945872165.1 uncultured Clostridia bacterium
ATATCACCCGTCCATTTTCATAAACCGGCGGCTCAAGCCTGATATATCCAAACCGTGCGTGTTCCACCATATGGGTCTGGCAGTGCAGCATCAGTACATGAAACTGTTTTACATAGGTATCGGCAATCTGATCCCGTTCATATAATCCGGCTTCAATATCTGTTGCCATGCAGTCATTTTCTGCAAACATCATACCGGCCTTCGCAATGATATCCAGCCGATTCTGAGCCGCATGTACGGTTTCAAACCGCATATGCTCCAGCAAATCCAGAAGCTCTTCTCCCACATGCACGATGTGCCGGATGTCATTTCCTGTGATCTGATGCCAGACCTGTCCCACCGGATGTTCCCGCTTTTGGGACTGCATGGAAACGATCATGCTTTCAATCTGCCGTCGATCCTTCGCCTGCAGAATCGGGCTGACACACAGCCACGGAAAATCGGTTGTCAGATTGACGGTAGACAAAATCAGGTCAATGCCTTCCTCCCGCAGCTGTTCCGGATTGATGCGGAACGCAGAGATCACACCATGTACCTTGATACAGGAAAATGCTTTCTTCAGGCTTGCTTCCAGAATGCGTGAGGTTCCCACACCGGTGGGACACACGACAACCACGGAAATCCGCCGCATTTTTTCCAGCTGGCGTTCCATTGCAGCGCCGAAATGCATGGCAAGGAAACAAATCTCATCCTCCGGAATGGTTTCCACGCCGATTTCCTGCCGAATGATGTCGCAGGCTGCCTCTGTCGCCTGCACAACCTCCGGGTATTCCTCCCGGACGCTGTCCATCTGTGCGTTCTGAATGGCCAGTCCCATGGTCAGTCTGCTGATGGTGGGTGCCATATGGTTACACAAATCGTCAACCAGCCGGTCATCTCCAATGAGCGGGATGCCCAGATCCGATTCCACCTTGCTAACCATGTCAATGGCCATCTGCCGCAGATTGATGTTATCAATGCTCCGTCCCATGCGGGAATCCAGCGGCCAGATCTGTGCAGAGGAGAGATGCATGGTGATGAATCCTACTTCGCTTTTCGGTATCCGTACCTTGAAAATTTCCTTCAGCTGGTCACAGATCTCCTCTGCGACGGAAAATTCCGGCTGCATCATAGCCTGCTGCAGCTTTTTTCGGCTCATTTCAATTTTTTCGTTGTTCTGGAGCCGTTTCATCGCCAACGAAATATGTACAATCAGACCAACATAAGCGCTGTCAGTGTATTGGATGTGCAGCTTTTTTTCTGTCTCAACCAGTACCTTTTCCACCTTGGCGGTCATATCCTGATCAATCAGATCAAAAACGCGGTTGCGTACCGGTCTTACCGTGCTTACTGCCTCGGTGGACTCGCCCCGCAGCAAGGATGCGATCTGTGTCTGATCAATGCTGTCGTATACCACATTGGCAATGGCCTGTCGGTAACTGCCTTCATCACCCTCCAGAAGGATCCCCAGTCCTGGCCGGCGGATCAGTTGAATCTGATACCGCTGCAGCCATTTACCGATTTCGTCCAGATCGGTTGACAGGGTTCCTTCTGAAATGTGAAACTTAGAGGTGAAGTAGTATGATTTTAACGGTTCCTGTGCGTACAGCAGCTCTCCGAGAATACGCTTCCGGCGATCCTCTTTGGAGTAATCCTTCTGTACTGACTCAACCTCCAGCAGCTCCAGAATCAGCTTCTGATTTTCCACATTTTCATCCAAAATCAGACCCACGCCTGGCTTTCGGATAAAATGGAAATCATTTTGCGTCAGCCAGTTTTCCACATGCGGAATTTCCCGCAAAATGGTTCTTGAGCTGACTCCCAGCATTTCTGAGATCATACCGACGGTAACCGGTCGGGAGGCAGTGAACTTTGTCAGTATCTGGATAATATCTTTCTGTCGGGATGTCAGTTTGGTTTTCCGCTCTGCATCCTGTCCTTTGATTGATGACATTTTTCAGTTGCCTCCTTCCTCTTCCACTTCAAATTATGATGTCAGAAAACATTGACAACAAGCGTTAGCTGTGGCAACATTGTCCGTAACTGTTCCTGACAAAAATGTCAATTTGGTTAATATGCTTTATTTTAACCAAATATTTATGTGCACTATCACTATATTTTCTTCTTTTTCTTCCCATTCCGCTTCCAAACACTGTCATCCGTTTTTATTTTTGTCACTTTTTACGCAAGAGGATTCTCTCAAATTTTTGCTTGCATTTTATTGATGACAAAACTAAAAATTTTTCTCAGCATCCAGTGGCAAAATTTTGCCTGCAAACATTGTGAGCAACTCCATGAGCACATTATGGTGATTTGATGGTGTCATGATTATTTTATAGTTGCATTTTGTAACATAAGTACAAAAAAAGAATGCTGCATCCCTGCATTTCTGGTACAAGGATACAGCATTTTTCCTATTGTGTCAAGTCTGTGAATAACGCATGCTTCGACAGCATCTGCTTACAGCTGCACAGCGCGATACAGGAACGTGACAATATCACACCGTTTACAGGTATTCATGGGTGAGAAAGTTTCTTTTCCGGTTCCCGCAGCCAGGTCATTTTCCGCCATCCAGAGCACTGCTTTGTAATACCAGCTGCCTGTTTTTACATCGGTAAAGGGATTTTCAGTTGTGGCTGGGCTGGGCTGGCCTGCCGCATTCCACAGGAAGGTGGCGATCTGCGCCCGGCTACATGTCTGGTTCGGCGTGAAGGTGGTTGCAGATGTGCCCACTGTGACACGGGTCTCATAGGCCCACAATACCGCCTCATAATACCAGCTGCCTGCCTTTACATCGGTAAAGGGGCTCTTGGTAATGGTGGGTTTGGGCTGGCCTGCCTGATTCCACAGAAAGGTTGCCATCTGAGCACGGGTACAGCTTTTCTGGGGGGCAAATTCTGTGGTAGACATGCCTACGGTTACCCCATTCTGTACTGCCCACAATACCGAGGGATAATAATATGCTGTTTCCGGCACATCTTCAAAGAAATACATCTCAACCTTTTCGGTCAGCTTCTGTTTCCAGTCCGCTGGACGGGTGCACATGGCCCCGGAATCCGAAACCGTGGACAGATCCAGCTGCAAGGTTTCCTTATCCACACAGGTATAGGAGGCAATGGCGCTATTTGCCGTGCTGCCGTTTGCTGTAAAGCTTCCCGCACGGATATGAATGGAGGAGTCCTCTGCATAAATGGCATTCCCCTGACCGGTTACCGTGGCAGACTGTATTTCCAGTTTGGAAGAAACGCACTGGATTCCCGTATCATCCGCCGATTTGACGGTGACATTATCCAGCGTCACGGTTGTAGGCGTCGCCGGATTGTCGTCCCGGATTTCCATGCCGGTACCTCTGGTGGAATCAATGGTACCATTTTTCAGTGTGATGGCACAGGCTCCTGCCTGGCTGTTGACGGCAATCAGCAGACCGGTCTGGGATTCCGCTCCTGCCCGGATGGTATGCTTGTTCAGGTCGATGGTAAACGACTTCGCAGTGCTTCCAAAATATGCCGCACCCTTTCCCACGCCCACATAATAGGTTTCCTTTGCGTTGTCAATATCCGACTGCAGGACAATGGTTTCGCCGTTTTTTGCTGCGGCAATAGCAGCATTCAATGTGGGATAGGCAGTGGAGCCAATGGAAGCCGCAGGTGAAGCTGCGAATGCTCCCGCCGCCATGCTCCATATGGTACAGCCGGACAGCACAGCAGCTGCCAGCCTTTGCACGATTTTTTTCATGTTCATTCTCCTTTTATCAGCTGACCAGACGGACACCATACTCGTCATATTCAATGGGAATCAGCTGTTCTACCTCGCTGTCATACAGGTAAAAGATATCCTGTCCGGCATCATATGCAATGGTGCAGAATACCGCGCCATTCTCATCCTTTACCGCAAAGAACACATAGCTCTTCCCATCCGCCTTCCGGCTGGTGGCGTCCACCGTGGATGGCGTATGATCCGGATACAGACAGCCGGCATATTCCTTTACCGCATCTTCCTGTCCGTTGTCCCCAGGCGTTTGGGAATCTTCCTCCGGTGCGGTCTCAATCTGAATGGTTTCCGCATCCGTGGTTTCCTCGCTGGTATAATATTCCGTCCGATAACCTTCCGGGGATACATCCGGCTGTTCTCCAGAGCCCTCCGCCACAGGTTCGGCTGTATGCTGCGGCACATCTCCGCTGTTCGCTGGGGCAGATTCTATTTTCTTCTGTCCACAGCTGCAGAGCAGCAGGCAGAGCAGCACGGCAAGCCATGATTTGTTCCATTTCATATCTGTCACCTCAATGGTTCCGAATCATGCTCATGACAGCATTGACAAATTTTGTATCATATCCTGCATTTACCATAGCGGAATGGGAGGTCACCCCACGTGGGAATTCAAACAGGCAGGCATTATATCCTACACTCTTTGCATAGCGGGAAATATAGCCGCCGCCCAATCCGCCTGCTGAATTGTTGGGGAAATAACTGTGCAGTGTGGAATACACAAAGCCGGAACCGCTGCTGTTGGTCAGAATCTGCTGAGTCCAGCCGTGAACATCAATAAAGACATTGGTGCTGGAGCCCTTTTTGCTGTCAACCAAATTGCGCAGTGCCCGGGATTCCTTTGTCATCAGCGGGCTGGAACCGGTATAATTGCGTGCATTGGTGTAAACCTTAAAGCCGGACGGGAAACAGCGGTTCATATCTACGCCTCCCTTGACCAAAGCCCCGGCATTGTTATACCGATAGGTACTGCATCGTCCTGGACCATTGTTTGTATAGCCGCTGACAATGCCGTCCGGATTGGCATAGGGAATCACTGTTACTGACCATCCCCGTGCATTGACAGTGGAAGCATTGGCGGAAAGCGTCTCCAATACCTTGCAGGCAACCCGTACCAGCTCATAGCCGTCACGGCTCCAGTGATCCTCCCAGCCATGAATTGCAAAATTCAAAACCATATGCTTGGAGCCGGTACCGACGGTATAGGCACACAATGCCCTGCCTTCGCCACTGGTGCCAAACTGCTGTCTGGTAACATTGGGCAGCGCAATATTGGTGGGCAGTGTGCCACTGTTCAAGGCAGCCTGATAGCTGTAATAGGTGCCCCGGATGCCGGTAGTGTCATATGCTCCCACACCAGACGAGGTACAGCCTGCTACCGTATAATAATAAGTGGTGCCATCCTTCAGTGACTTGCTGTCCTCATAAGAGGTCACTCCTGAGCCGACAGAGGCGATCTTTGTCCATTCAGCTGTACCGGATGCCCGCCGGTAAATCCAATAGGAACCTGCGCCGGAAACCGTACTCCACTTGACGATCAGGCCATTTTTACCCATTGCCACACTGTTCAGCTTTGGAGCTGCCAGCAGAGGCGTTGCACTGACGCCTGTGGTATCATATGGCCCTACACATTTGGAATCATCAGACAGCGTGCGATATGCTGCCACCGTATAATAATAGGTCTTACCGGTTGTCAAACCGCTGTCGGTATAGCCGGTATTGGATGCGGAAACCGAATTCAGATAGTTCCACGAAGCGCCTGCACTGGTTTTGCGGTAAATATGATAGCCGCTGGCGCCCGGAACAGCATTCCACGATACCTTGATGCTGCCGGAGCCGGAGGCAGATGCCTGAACAGACGGCATGGCAGGAACCGCTTTTCCCTGTACACCGGTTTGATGATAGGTACTGTAAACCGGTGTTCCATCCAAATCTCCGATTGCCCGCACGGTATACCAATAGGTTGTGCCGCAGGTGACGCCCACATCGGTATAACAGGTAGTATCCAGCCCTGTAACACTGGCCAGTCTGCTCCAGCCCGCGGACGCGGAGGTTTTACGATAAATTTCATAGCCGCTGGCACAGCCCACCCCATTCCAAGTGACAACAATGCGGTCATAACCGCCGGATTCTGCGGATTCCAGTACCGGTTCCGACAAAACTGCTGCCGTTGTGGCAGAAACACCGGTTTCATCGTAATCACTGAGCCGGATGGTCTGACCGTCATAACGATAAGCACGCACCGTATAGGTATATGTACCGTTCATTTCCGTGGTGAGATCAGCATATTCTGCCGCCGTACCATCTTTTACAATCTGCAGCAGCTTCCAGCCGTCCTCCTCCAGCCGGTATACACGATAACCGTTGGCATTGGAAACCGGTTCCCATGAAATCCGGATGCCTCCTTCCGGCAGCGCAGCCGCGGCCAGATTCTCAGGTGCTGCCGGCTTTACCGTTTCTGTCTCCTGCTCCATGACAGACGGCTGCTCCTGTGTATCCGCCGCAGAAACCGGCAGGGTGCCGCACAGCACAGACATCGACAAAATCAGCGCTGCCATCCGTTTTTTCCTTTGAAACATAATCTTCCTCCCTTTCTCCCACATCTTTGTGCGTTTTATCACAATCCTTTGTGACACTGTTATTATAACACAGAAACCCGCCGAAAAAGTGGAAACAGGAAAATAATTCCCGCTTTCTGAGGCAACAAAAAAGACCCTGAAGGCTGTCCCTTCAAGGTCTCCGTATTCAGGCAACAAACAATACACCCAGTGTACCCGGGCCGCAATGGCTGGAAATTACACTGCCTGCGGAGGTAATGAAAATTTCCTTAAAATGCTGCAGGCTGTCCAGATAATCATATACCGCCTGTACGGTTGCGTCATCACAGTTGGAATGGGTAATGAAAATCCGATCCTCCCGTGCCTGCTTCAGTTCTTCTTCCATATCCTGCACATAATTCAGGATGACTTTGTCGATTTTTCCGCGGTATTTCTTTCCTACGATCATACTGCCATTTTCCACAATGATTTTCGGATGCAGCCGCAGCATACTGCCTGCCAGTGCTGCCAGTCCGCCACAGCGGCCGCCGCGATGCAGGTAAACCAGTGTATCTACCACAAAGCTGGAACGAACCAGCGGACGCATTGCCTCCACACTGCGGATGATTTCCTCTGCCGGTTTGCCAGCCTGGGCCAGCTCTGCTGCGAGAATCACCAGATGCCCCACGCCGGTGGACAGATTTTCCGAGTCAATGACATGAATACGATCCTCTGCCTCCAGCTCCTGCGCTGCCAGACGCATGGAATTGCCGGAAGAGGACATAGTATCAGAAATAGAGAAACAAATCAGCTCATCCCCCGCCTCTGCATAGGGACGGAACAGCTCCACTGCTTCCGCCACGGAGGGTGCTGAAGTTTTCGGTGTGGTTTTATTCTGATCGGACCATGCATAAATGGCATCCGGTGTGATATTGCTTCCATCCAGATATTCCGTATCTCCCAGCAGGACATGCAGCGGCAGAACAGTAACCTGATATCGCTCCAAAAGCTCCCTTGTCAGATCACAGGTGCTGTCAGAAATAATTTTTACCATGGGTTTCCTCCCGTTTTTTTATTGTGTACAAATGCTTACTTTCTATTTTACCAAAATTGTGCCGCAAGTCAATGCCTTCCTGCCATAGATGCAGCAGTTGAAACAGAGAGAAAGCATGAAGGTTATTCCGCTTTTACCGAAATACGGAACAGAATGATACCAATGAGAAACATAATGGCCAGTGCACCCACACCCAGCGATGCATTTCCTGACATCTGGGAAATCACACCAACCACTGCTGTACCGATAAATGATGCACCTTTTCCGCAGATATCCAGCAATCCGAAATACTCACCTGACTGCTCCGACGGGATAATTTTAGCAAAATACGAACGGGACAGCGCCTGTATTCCGCCCTGGAACATGCCCACCAGGACTGCCAGCACCCAGAACTGTGCCTGGGTGGTCAGGAACATTGCGTAAACCGCAATGCAGAGATAGGCAAAAATGCACAGGGTAATCAGATGCTGTGTGGCATATCTGTGTGCCAGCTGACCGAAGAGAATTGCGCATGGAAAGGCAACAATCTGTGTGACCAGCAGTGCCAGCAGCAGACCGGTGGTATCCAGTCCCAGTGCCGTGCCATATGCCGTTGCCATGTCAATGATGGTATACACGCCGTCAATATAAAAGAAAAATGCCAGCAAAAACAGGAAAATATGCTTCTGTTCCCGCATATTGCCAAAGGTTCGTCCGATTCTGCGGAAGCTCTCTGCAATGGCATGCTCCTGCCGTTCCACATAATGGGTCTGCTGATAAACCCGCAGCAATGGAAGTGTCATAACAATCCACCAGACCGTTGTGATGGCAAACGCCAGCGCCATGGCTGTCGTCATGGAAATTCCCAGGGAATCCGCACCCAAAACAACAACCAGACACAGCACAAAGGGAATACAGCTGCCAATATAGCCCCAGGCATAGCCCTGGGAAGAAATTCTGTCCATCCGTTCCTCTGTGGTGACATCTGCCAGCATGGAATCATAAAAAATCAGACTGCTGGAATAGCCAACCTTGGCAACTACAAAGACAACCAGAAATACCAACCATTCCCGAACAAAGCCCAGCAGCATGCATGCCGATGCACCGATCACAATGGCAGCAATAAAAATCGGCTTTTTATATCCTTTTGTATCGGTCAAAGTACCGCAAATCGGACCCAAAAGGGCAACAATCAGGGTTGCCACAGAGGCGGCATAACCCCAGTAGGCAAGATATTCCGTGGAGGACAATCCACCGGATTCCGCCAGATAATTAAAATAAATCGGAACAATGGTGGCAACCAGCATCGTGAAGGCAGAATTGCCCACATCATATAAAATCCAGTTGCGTTCCTTTACTGTCAAAGATGCTTTCATTGGCTCCCATCCTTTCCGGGCAGTACACCGCCAAAGGTATATTGCAGCTGTTCCGGCCATGCTTTGCTGCCATCCACATATGCCGGGAGACTGCGAATCAGCCGGACTGCCAATGCTCTTGCTTTCTGATACCGGACATACAATTCCTGATTGCTGTCCGTACAGCCGGGATTCGCCTGATAATTGACAACCATACCATGGATGCTGTCATACTGTCCCGCCAGCTTCAATACAGAAAACAGCAGGCCACGTTTCAGCCGGGAGGGCGCACACAACAGATCACAATAAA
The DNA here is from genome assembly GCA_945872165.1 of uncultured Clostridia bacterium. Taxonomy (GTDB): domain Bacteria; phylum Bacillota; class Clostridia; order Oscillospirales; family Butyricicoccaceae; genus Butyricicoccus_A. Next base: position 8,980 of record CAMBYS010000017.1, read on the forward strand.
AAATCATCTGCCGGATCGCCTGCTCTGCCTGTCTTGCCGTGACAGAGGGATAAAATGCCTGTATGATTTCTCCATTGGCTCTGGAGGCATGCAGATGATGGGTCAGGCGCTGACTGACCGGATTGAGTCCATCCTTTAACAGCAGCATGCGGTCAAATTCCACTTCAATTTCCGAATGGGATATGCCGCTCTGCCTGATTTTCTCATCTACATAAGCGTGGCAGCACACATCCAGCGCAAAATGGCACAGATAACCGCAGACATACACCCAGTACGCCGGCTCATCCGGATGCTCCCGTAAAATCTGTGTCGCAAAGGTAAAGAAATCCAGTCCGGGCTGGTCGTGCATGGTATAGCCAAGCTGATTCACCGGATTTTTTCCCAATGGCTGATAATAAAACAACAGATCCGGTCCATGCAGACCAATCTGATACAGCTCCGGATAAGCTTCGATCCATTGTTTTTCCTTCTTTTCCAGCATGCCCCTAACCTGCAGGCCCATGCGGTAATGTGCATATGTTGACGGCATCATATTTCTCCTTTTCTCTGTTCTCATTCTATGATACCATAAAAAGCACTGCTTTCGGAAAATAATCCGACAAATATTTGAAAAATGTTCGCCATCAAAGGCCTGTTTCCGCTCTGTGATCACAGCATCCCCAAATCTGTATGAAAAAAGGTCAAATCCAGAGAGAATCCGTCTGCTGAACGTTCAGAATACGGTTCTGGTTTTGACCTCTTTGATTATGCCGGTCTGTCAGCCAATCCGCACTGCGCCTACAAGCAGGAAAACAAACAGCAATATGACCGCTTTGCCAATAACCGGCAGCGGTGCATTGCCATCCTTCACACCTAAGCCATAGGAAATATTGCGCTTCGGACAGATATCGCTGCATGCACCGCAGGAAATACATTCTCCTGTGCGGCTGTTTCCTTCATCGGTTTCCACACACACCGGGCAGTTTTTCACACAGGCAGAGCAGCTGGGCAAACAATTCTCCCGTTTGCGCCTGTAGGTGCCCAGCACAGGCAGCAGAGCAAATACCGCTCCCATCGGGCAGAGGAACTGGCAGAAAAAACGTTCCTTTACCGCCATGCCCAGAACAATCAGGAGCAGCAGCACGGTCCCAATGGCATATGCCGCCGGGATACCGCGGAGTGCGGTCAGCATGGAAAATACATCCCACGGGCTCCACTTGGGAAGCGTATCATATACCCCTGCCACACAAAGCAGTACAATGACAATCAAGACAAGATATTTCACTTTCTGCAGGAGAATCACTGCCTTTTCCGGCAGATTTGGCAGCTTTTTCCCGCATTTCTTTTGAATCCGCTGTGAGAGGGCATAAACTGCGTCGCCAAAGCTGCCAAAAGCGCAGGCATAGCCGCAGAAAAATCTGCCGAACAGTATGGTATACAGGCAGACTGCCACCAGTGTGGTAAAAAATGCATCGTATGGGATGGGCTCAGAAGCCCCGATTGCACTGGCAATCGCCTTGATGCCGGAAAAACAGGAGGTATACACAGCCGGTGTCAACAGGAAGAAAATCAGCTGGATACCGGCACGCATCCGGCGGCGCAGCAGCATGCGATCCCTGGGATTGGCATGCTTTTTTGTTCTCGGTTTTGTCTGTATCATTGCGCTGCTCCTTCCAGTGCTGCCTGCACAGCCATTTGAATGCCTGTTGAGCTGAAGGTTGCTCCGCTGATGGTGTCAACCTCTGTACTCTGTGCTGCGATCATGTTGTCAATGATCTGCCGGGCTTTATCCAGATAAGCAGTGTCCTCATCCTTTGCGTCAATGATCTCAATGGCGGTCAGCTGATGATCTGCCACAGTCACTTCAACGGTTATGGTACCGCCAAAGCCATCTCCGCTTCCGGTATAGGTGCCATCCGCATAGCTGACTGTGCCTGCCGCCCCACTTTCCTGCTGCATCTTCTGCTCCTGCCATGCAAAGGCATGTGCCTGATAAACGCCCAAGGCACCCACTGCCATGCACAGGCTCACCATGCCTGCCCAGAAATCCTGATGTTTCAATCTATTTTTCCTCCTGTCAGTTTTCTGTTGTCCCCAGATTGAGCTGTTGTTCCACCGACTGTGCCGCCTGTATGATTGCCTGCGAGGAGCAAGTAGCACCGCTTACCACATCAATGCCGGACACACTGTTGTTTTTCTGTATCTGTGACAGAATCCCCGCTCTGCTGGAGGTACCATTGACTGCCCGTTTGATCCAGTTCCAGTTAGAGGAGGACGAGGTGGGATCTGTTACCTCCAGTCCGGTCAGGGTACGGGTAACTGTCGTGGTGGTTTTTCCATTCTCCCCTGTCTCTGTTTTGGTCTCCTGCTTCACAGTAAACCGGATTGTCATGGAATAATCCTCAAAATTCTCTTCTCCATCATCCTTACACATGGCAGAGGCAGTATAGGTAAAGGTTTCTGTCTCCTCAGAGGGTTCTGGTTCCGGTGTCGGTTCCGGCTTCTCCTCCGAAGCATTGGCGTTGGCAGCCTTATCCAGCGCCTGCGCTACTGCCTCCAGAATACCATTGGAGGAATAGGTTGCGCCGGATACCACATCTACATTTTTCGTTGTCTGCTTACTCAAGATGGAAGTGATGACAGCTCTTGCCCGGGTGAAAAACGATGGGGTTTCTCCTTCTGCTTCCACCACATCAATCGCATCAATGCGCTGGTTGAGAATGGTTACCTGCACGGTAATCTCTCCGCCATAGCCTTCTCCCGTACCGGTATATCGTCCATCGGTATAGACCCGATCCGGCTTCACATTTGTATCCGGCACAGTATCATCCGGTTCCGTGTCTGTGGTTCCGGAAGCCGCCTGTTTAAGCGCCTTTTTAATCGCATTCAAAATGCCATTGGAGGAATAGGTTGCACCGGAAACCACATCCACATTGGGACTCTGTTTGGAAATCACCTTGCTGATAACAGCCTTTGCCTTCGCAAGATAGGATGGTGTTTCTCCCGCAGCAGAGACAATGTCCACAGTGGAAATTTTCCCGCCTGCAATGGTCACCCGCACAGTAATATTGCCGCCAAATCCCGCAGCTGTGCCCGTATACGTTCCATCCCGATAGGTTCCATCAGTAAACGGTTCTACAGTTGTAGTGCCTCCCGGCTGGGTGGTATTGCCAAGTCCCGGACTGCCGGTGGTTTCAGTCACTGTTCCGCCGGATGCTTTGATGAGTGCGTTCTTGACCGCGTTGATAATGCCGTTGGAGGAATAGGTCGCACCGGAGACCACATCCACCTCGGTACTCTGTGTTTCCAGCATACGGTCAATCACAGTCTTGGCTCGTTTCAGATATGACGGTGTTTCCTTCTCCGCGGATACGATTGCAATGTCAGTCATATTTCCGCCTTCAACAGTGACTTTTACCGTGATATCACCGCCAAATCCAGCAGCAGTTCCGGTATATTCTCCATCTGTAAATGTATTTACCTTTACACTATTTTTCTCTGTTTCAAGCTCTGCCGCTTCCGCTGTCGTTGTCAGCTCCGGTATGGCATCCATCACCCCGCCGGATGTAATTCCCCATGCAGACAGCAGCAGGACAGCTATGCCGGGAACCAGCCGCCGGGCAAATGCATCTGCTGATTTATGATAAAAGATACGCATGGTGTTCCTCCCTGTTTCTATGATCCGTCTTGCCTGATAACCGTGACATCCGTTTCGCAGGATAGCGAATCCACAATTCCGTCTGTTGCGTAAATCATTCCATCCTCTGCAACAATCACAGCATCAAAGGTATCCGCATGCTGTTTCCAGTAGTCTGAAGCCTTTTCCACACCCATGACAAACAATGCGGTTGACAGGCCATCTGCCAGTGTGCCATCCTCACTCACAATCGTAACAGAGGTGATGCCGCTGTCTGCCGGCTTGCCGGTTGTCGGGTCAAGGATGTGGTGGTATCTCTTGCCGTCCTGCTCAAAATACCGCTCATAGCCGCCCGATGTGATGACTGCGCAGTCCTGGGTTTCCAGAACACCCAGCATACCGGCAGAGTTCTCTGGGTCCTGAATGCCTACGCGCCATGCAGTACCATCCGGCTTTGTACCCAACAGGTGGACATTTCCGCCCAGGGATACCATGCCGCTGGTGACACCGTATTGCTCAAAGATTTCCATAATCCGGCTGGAGGTATACCCCTTGGCAATGCCGCCCAGATCCATTTTCTGCCCTTCTCCCAGGGCAATGGTTCCACTGTCCTTGTCCCATGTCAGCTGATCTGCACCAATTTTCTGCAAAACAGTTTTTAGTTCTTCCTCCGATGGAACCCGATATGCTTCGTCGGTAAAGCCCCATGTCTCCATCAGGGGCAGAATGGTGAGGTCAAAAGCTCCTCCCGTATCCCGATACAACTCAAGTGCCTTGTCAATCATCACACCTGTGTCATCTGACACCCGGGCTGTTCCGCTGTCATTCAGCATGGAAATCTCACTGCCTGACTCGCCAATGGACAGCAGCGCATCCAGCCGTCGAATTTCTGAAACCGCTGCGTCCACTGCTTCCTGTGCCGGTTCACCGTAAGCGGTTACCGTCATATAGGTATCCATGGCGAAGATTTCCCGGCTGACCGGTTCCGCTGCCGCCGCTGCACTGCCGGATTGTGTCACTCCAGTGGAATCCTGTCCGGAATCCGCCGTACCGCAGCCTGCCAGCAGTAAGCCGCATGCCAGCGCCGCTGCAATCCATCTGTTTCTTTGCTGCTTCATTGATACTCCTTCCAATTGTAGAAAACTCTGTTCAAATCCGTTCCGGCAGGCGCTCCAGCATCCAGCTGCCCAGCAAACCAACCACTGCACCTGCTGCAATACCGGAAATCCAGAGCACAAGCAGATACCAGGCAATTGCACTCGTCTGCAGGAGAATCATTGCCACAAGAATTTGTCCCACATTATGCAGCACGCCGCCTAAAATACTGACGGTAACCGGCTGGAATTTTCCGGTCTGTCTGAGTGCAATCATTCCGGCGCCGGACAGCAGGCCGCCTGCCAATGAATACAGAAAACTGACTGCCGTACCAAACAGGATAGAGGTAAGTACTATGCGGATTCCATTGATACAGACTGCAGACTTGGTATCCATCCGGTACAGCGCCACCAGAACCACAAGATTGGTCAGGCCAAGCTTCATGCCCGGTACGGCGAAAAATGCCGGAATCATTGCTTCCACATAGCCCAATACCAGTGCCAAGGCGGTCAGCATGCCATATAAGGCGAGATGCTTTGTTTTTGTCATGTGGTCTCCTTTCTTTTACTGTGCAACGACATCCACATCGGTTTGTTCTGTTGTTCCTTCCACAGTGATGACAACCTGATTGGGCAAACAAATGATGCTTTGTCCGGCATAGCGGATGGCTCCTTCCTGTACACAAAGCCCATCCGGGCAACTGGCATCCTCCAGCCATGCCGCACCATCTGCAATCTGCAATACATTGGTTCCTCCATCCGCACCTTCAATGGTATAGGAAACTGTGTCATGCAATGAAAACCGTTGGGTTTCCCTGCCTTGAACGCTGACAACGACCTGTGCACCATCCTGCCGCGTCAACAGCAATATGACCGACAGCAGCAAGGCAACTGCCGCCAATCCCACCAGCAGCAGTACATCCCATCGTTTCAGCTTCATATCCAGTCTCCCTTCCTTTATGTGCAAACACCGAAAAGGAACCCGACCGAACCTTCAGCCGGGTTCCCTTTGTATCGGTGGTTGACACCATTCCGTTTTTTATTCTTACTTCACCTGTGCCAGTGCTGCCTTGACAGCCTGTTCCACAGCATTGGACGAGCAGGTTGCACCAGTTGCAATGTCCATGGTCAGGGATGCGGAATCCGCAACTGTCTGTCCCACATACTTTGCCTCAGCCTTCTTCAAAGCCTTTTTCAGATAGCTTGCATTGGAGCCTGCATCGGTTGTACTGGTAACAGCAGTGATGGTTCCATTCTCAATGGTGACATCAACCGAAATATCATAGGGATCAAATTCTGCACCGTATTCTGCATAATCCTCATACGCACTGGGATCAACGGTTGCCTTACCGGTTACTGTACCGGAGAACGCTGCTGCTTCTGTAATCGAGAAGCCTGCTGTGATATCCGCATACTTTTTGCCAGTATCAGAAACTGTCACACGATAGATCTTTCCAACCAGTGCATCATCAGATGCCCATGTAATCACGCCATTGGCATCAATGGTCAGATCCGTGGTGTCCACATACTTGGTCACCGGACGAGAACCGTTTGTATCTGTAATTGCTTCCTGAATCTGATATCCCGGAGCAAAGTCCTCCGGAAGATTGGATATATCTACCGAAACTGTTTCCTGATTGACCGGGGTATCGGCAACAGATACGCCATCTGCAATCTTAATCGGTACATAAACATCATCAATGTTGATTTCATAGGTACCCTTGCTGGTGTAATAGGTCAGCGAAGAAATGGTTTTGCCCATCATAGAAGCATACGGCTCATATGACAGCGTGCAGCCGTGTACTTCTGTGGTAAAGCCAGTGCTCCATGCCAGCTGCGTACCAAGCCAGATATTTTCAATATGACGCAGACCATAGCTCTCGCCCTCTGCCGTGTTCACTGCAACACCATAAATGGTATCTGTGCCATAGGCAAACGGAAGATCACCAATCAGATCCAGCTGATAATCGCCATAGCTGGAGTTTGCAGTAAAGGTGTAGTCATCGCCTGCTTCTACAGAAATCTTTTCTGAACCCCTCACTTCACTGAAGCAAAGCTTGCCGTCTGCATCTGTGGTGACTTCCTTATAGGAGGACGGTTCTTCGCTCAGCTTATAGTAAGAATAGCTTTCTGCGCCAAACAGAGCATCCTTGCCTTCATAGGTGGTCGTGGTCGTCTGCCCGCGGACAGTCACTGTAATTTCAAGCGAATCCTCATCGGTAATCTCATTCCGTGCTGCCAGGGCATTATCCTTGATTTTTACCGGATAAATAACGCCGGTAATATCAGAGCCATCTGCATTGACATGATAGGAGCCCTGTGCCAGACCGGTACCGGTCAACGTTTTTGCTTTGGTTGCAGAGGAAACCGCATCTACCATTGCCCCCTCGCTCAGCTCCGATGCATAGAAATCCGCATAAGGAATGTTCATCTGAACATACACATCTTCCGCTGTAATCGAGAAATCAGCGATGATTTCCGCATATTTTTCCGACTTGTCTGTAATCTTCAGCGTATAGGTCTTGTCACCAAAAGCAGCTCCATCCCATGTGATTTTGCCATCCTGATAGGAAACTTCCGTATCTTTATAGGTCACCACTGCGGATTTGCCCGAACCGGTAACAATTTTTTCATACACTGTATACTGTGCATCAAAATCCTCTGGGAGCTGATTTACGGTAACATTCGTGCTGCCGGTTTTCCAGTCTGCATCTGCTACAGAAGCAGTTGCTTCCGAGATAACCGGGAGTTTGACATCCGCAATATCCACGGTATAAACACCCTTGCTGGTATAGAAGGTCAGGGAATCGACTGTCTTGCCTACTCCTTCCCCATCCCATGCAATATCAACACCACGCCAGATATTTTTGATATGGGTCATGCCATAGGTTTCACCATCGGTTGTGTTGACAGTCGTTGCGTAAATGGTCTCAGACGCAAACGGAAGCTCAGAATTCAGAAGATTGATTTCATACTCGCCCCAGCGTCCGCCGACTTTAAAATCATACTTGCTGCCGACATCAACGGTTTCTTCCTTTGTCTGAACTGCGCCAAAGCTGAAGCTGCCATCCTCATTTACCGTGACTTCCTTATAATATGCCGGTGCCTCACGCAGGACATAATATGCATAGGTATCTGCCTGGAACAGGGCTGCCTTACCGGTGTATGTATTGGTGGAAGTCTGTCCGCGGTTGGTGGTTGTGATATCATAGCTGGTCTCATCTGTTACCTGTGTCAGATCCTTCAGCGCTTTCTTGCTGATTTTAACCGGATAGGTTACACCGGTGATTTCTGAGCCATCTGCCTTATCCGGGGTATGATATGAGCCTGCTGCAAGAGAAGTGCCCATCAGCGGCTTGGATTTGGTTGCCGAAGTGTACACATCCACATCCGCATCCCCTTCTGCTGCATAAAACTCTGCATACGGAATGTTCATCATGACATATACATCATCACGCAGGCACATGCTCAGCATAGTAACCGCTTCTGCACGGGTAATCGCCCGATAAGACCGCAGAGTCTGATCCGGATAACCGGACAGATATCCATTTTCCACAGCAGCGGCAACATAGGGAACTGCCCAGCCGGAAACCTGGTCGGCATCTTTATAGCCCATGCTGTCCAGCTTTTTCCGCAGCTCTGCAGCAGAGGAATCTGTATCCACATCCAGCCCTTCCAGCTTGCACACGATAACACAAAGCTGCTCCCGTGTTACATTTCCCTGGGGGGACCATGTATTTTTTCCGGTACCTACCATGATGTCTGCACCGACAATTTTTGCAACAGAATCATAGTACCAGCTTTTGGAGGAAACATCTTTATATTGAGAGATATCCGCCTTATCCTGATAGCCTTCCATTTTATCTACAATGGTTGCCATCTCCGCACGTGTGATGCTGCTGTTCGGCTTATATACATCATTGCCGTATCCGCTGAGATATCCCTCATCAATAAATTTCTGCAAATTTGCTTCTGCCCAGTGTCCAGTGATATCAGATGCCATGGCGGTACTGCCCAGCATCATGCCTGTTGCAACTACCATGCTGAGGGCGCACGCCGTCCGTTTCTTGCTTTTCATATCGTGTCCATTCCTTTCATTTGTTATCTAAAGCTAATTAATATTCAAAAAAAGAATTGCAAAGATGTTTCCCTTCACAATACATTTTTCGTCCGTCGGAAATAAATACCTCAAATTATTGTTATTCTACTGCAACTTTTTACGCTCTAACCTTTCTCTATGCATATGTACCGATCCTGCCCTTTTATTCGGTGTTATTTATATATAGAGTCATATATTTATCATGTCATGTATTCAGCTGCAGGATGTTAATTTGCGGCATAATAGTTAGCTATTGTTAATTCCTTAAACAGAATATCACATTCGCTCTTTGCTGTCAATATAATTGTTATATTAATTTGTTTATGCTAACTTTTATTTGTATAACAAATAGGACCTGACTCCTGTACGTGACAGAAATCAGGTCCTTATCTATTGAATAAAATTGCCCGAAGCAGGACTGCGGATTAAGAGCGCAGCTCTACGTTCAGCTTCTTGTTCAGGGTCTTGAGAATCTTCTTGACGAACTTGTCAACGGTGTTCGCACCAAATTCCTCTTCCTTCGGGGTGAACAGGACAGAGAATGCCATGCTCTTCTTGTCATCTGCAATCTGCTTGCCTTCATATACGTCAAACAATTCAACATTCTTGACATATGCGCAGGCGCTCTTGATGCATTCCTCTACCTCACCGCAGGTCAGGGACTTATCCATTACCAGTGCCAGGTCACGCTTTTCCTCAGCGAACTTGGGCAGCGGCTCAAATACCGGTGCCTTGCCATACCACTGGGATACGGTTTCCAGATCCATTTCCAGAACGTAAGCAGCGTAACGCATGCTCTCTTCATCCTGAATCTCATAATTGACCTTGCCCAGATAACCGATCTCAACGCCCTCACAGCTGATGGATGCAGTCTGATATGCATGCAGGAACGGCTTCTGCGCCGGCGCATAGGTGAACTCCAGGTTGAGTACATCTGCTACGGTTTCAGCCATGCCCTTCAGGGTAAAGAAGGATTCCTTTTCACCCCAGATACCGATGCACAGAGTATCCCGCTCCTCCGGGTATTCGGTCAGCGGCAGATCCTTCGCAATGAATTTCTTGCCAATTTCAAACAGTCTGCCCTCCAGATTGCCACGCTTCTGGTTTCTGCCCATGGCATGAATCATCTGCGGTGCCAGTGTGGTACGCATCAGAGATAGATCCTCATTGATCGGGTTCATCAGACGGATGGCATGACGTTCCGGTGCATCCTCTGCATAGCCCATTTCATCCAGATCTGCCGGAGAGAAGAAGGAATAATGAATACCTTCATATGCACCTACACTGCACAGACTCTTTTTAATCTTCAGCAGCGTCTTCTGTCTGGTATTGATGCCGCCAATCGTCACCTTTGCAGACGGCATAAAGGTCGGAATGATATGGTCATAGCCATACATACGGATAATTTCTTCCGAAACATCCGGATAATCCTCCATATCCTCACGATAAGCCGGAATATGGATGGTCAGCTTGTCACCGTCAATTTCCGGTGCAAAGTTCAGGCTGCTCAGAATGCGCTCAATGTCCTCATTCGGTACGGTAATGCCCAGAACTGCATTGACCTTTGCAATGCTGGTTACCAGTTCTCTCGGCTCAACCGAATTGCCGGTATTGACATCACAATGGGTAGAGGAAACCTTGCCGCAATCCAGCTCTTCGATCAGATGCAGCACGCGCTTCATAGCCATAACCGTGGAATATTCATCCACACCCTTGGAGTATCTCTGGCTTGCATCAGAGGACTGGCCCAGGGCACGGGAGCTCTTACGAATGTTGTCACGGGCAAATTTTGCGGACTCAAACATAACTTCCGAAGTGGTATCACGGATTTCCGAGTTCAGACCGCCCATGATACCAGCCAGTGCAACCGGTTTTACGCCGTCACAGATGACCAGATTGTCGGTGGTCAGCGCAAATTCCTTCTCATCCAGCGTGGTGATGGTTTCACCCTGTGCTGCACGGCGGACATTGATGGCATTGCCTTCCAGGAAATCACAGTCAAAGGCATGCAGCGGCTGACCCAGTTCTTTCATGATATAGTTGGTGATATCGACAATGTTGGAAATCGCATTGCAGCCAACCAGTGCCAGACGGCGGCGCATCCATGCCGGAGACGGCTTGATCTTGACATCATATACATAATGTGCGCTGTAACGCGGGCAGAGGTCCGGTGCGTCTACCGTTACGGTAAAGCCTTCCTTTACCACATCCGTTGCGGTGAAATCGGTTGCCGGTTCCTTTACTTCCTTGCCCAGAACTGCAGCAACTTCTCTGGCAATACCGAAAATGCTCTGGCAGTCCGGACGGTTTGCTGTGATGGCAACATCAAAAATCCAGTCATCCAGACCGGTAATCTCCTTAATGTCCGCACCGATTTCCGCATCCTCCGGCAGCTCCAGCAGGCCATTATAGCCTGCGCCCGGATACAGATCTTCATTCAGACCCAGCTCAACACCGGAGCACAGCATACCAAAGGATTCATAGCCACGCAGCTTGCCCTTTTTAATGGTAGCAACACCTTCAATGGTCACATGATCCTTTGCGGTTGCGTAAACAGTCGCACCAACCATTGCCAGCGGATATTTACCGCCAGCCTTAACATTATCCGCACCGCAGCAAACCTGCAGCAGCTCGCCGGTACCGGCATTGACCTTGCACAGGTGCAGATGGGTTTCCGGAATCGGCTCACAGGTCTCCACATAGCCGACAACAACCTTGCTGATATCTCTGCCAACCTGATACTTTTCCTCCACCTCAAAGCCGCAGGAGAACAGCTTTTCCTCCAGCTCATCCGGTGTTACATCAACATCTACATATTCTTTTAACCAACTTAAAGGTACTAACATATTTTAATCTCCTTACGCTTCTGATCAGTCATCAATCTGATCCAGCACACGCAGATCGGATTCAAACAACATTTTAATATTATTGATGCCATACTTCAGCATAGCGATACGCTCCAGACCAATACCAAAGGCAAAGCCTCTGTACTTTTCGGAATCAATGCCGCAGTTTTCCAGGACACGCTTGTTGACAACGCCTGCACCCAGCACTTCAATCCAGCCGGTACCCTTGCACAGCTTGCAGCCCTTGCCGCCGCACTGGAAACAGCTGACATCTACTTCTACCGACGGTTCGGTAAACGGGAAATAGGACGGACGCAGACGGGTGGTGGTATTTTCACCAAAAATACGCTGTACAAACATATCCAGCATACCCTTCAGGTCACACAGTGTAATACCTTCATCTACTACCAGGCCTTCCATCTGGGTGAACATCGGAGAATGGGTTGCGTCATCATCCGAACGGAATACCTTACCCGGAGAGATGATCTTGATCGGCGGCTTTTTCTTTTCCATAACATGGATCTGGCCGGCAGAGGTCTGGGTTCTCAGCAGAAATTCCGGGCTGAGATAGAAAGTATCCTGCATATCACGGGCCGGATGATCCTGCGGGGTATTCAGCGCTGTAAAGTTATAGTAATCGGTCTCAATTTCCGAGCCTTCATATACTTCAAAGCCCATGGACGCAAAGATATCCGTCAGCTGGTTTGCCACAGTGGTAACCGGATGCAGGTTGCCATAGGTTGTTCTGACAGCCGGCATGGAGATATCAATTTTTTCGTTTTCGTATCTGTGTTTCCGTTCCTCAGCCTTCAGCTTCTGATCCAGCTCTTCAAAGAAATCCAGCGCCCAGTTTTTTGCCGCATTGACGGTCTTACCGAATTCTGCCTTATGCTCATTCGGAATGTTGCGCATTTCCTTCATCAGCTGGCTGATTTTGCCCTTCTTGGAATCCAGAAAGTTCTTTTTGAACTCATAAACACCTCTGGAACTGGTCAGTGTTCCGGCACTGTCCAAAATTTCCTGCTTAATCGCAGAAATTGTTTCATTTAATTCCTTCAAATCCTGCATGCTTATTCTCCTTATATAATAGTAACAATTCAGGTATGCAAGCATATCATCATTGCATGGATGCTGTACGGCAATCAATGGCAAAAAAGAAAGCCCATACAAATCAGCATGTTTTGCCAATT
>CAMBYS010000018.1 GCA_945872165.1 uncultured Clostridia bacterium
CTACCTTCTGTGCGGATAAGACAACCCCGCAGGTACATGGCACCATCGGGCAGATGGACGGCATCCTGTCGAGCCTGTCGGGTACGGCATTTGACGGCTATGAAATCCATATGGGTGAAACCACTTATGAAGAAGATGCAAAGCCGTTGACAGCCATGACAAGAGGCAGCACACCGGTACAGGACGGTGCAGCATCAGGCAGCTGCTATGGTACTTATGTCCATGGTATTTTTGACCGGGAAGCCGTGAGCAAAGCGCTGATTTCCGCCCTGATGGAACGAAAAGGCATTTCCGCTGCTGATGTGCAGACCTTTGATGCGGAGGCATATAAGCAGCAGCAATATGATCTTCTGGCGGATGCCGTGCGGAAGGCATTGGATATGGATATGATTTATCGTATTTTAAACCGCGAGGTGTGAGATGGAACAGGGTTTGATGCATATTTACTGCGGAGATGGTAAGGGCAAGACCACCTGTGCCTTTGGGCTGGCATTGCGCTGTGCCGGAACCGGGGCAAGGGTGCGCATTGCACAGTTCCTCAAGGGAGGAACCACCGGTGAGGTAGAAGCAATGCGGCACCTGCCCAATGTGGAAATCCTGCGTGCCAAGCAGGGAACAAAATTTACATTTCAAATGGATGAAGCAGAACGGGAACAGGCGAAGCAGGACCATATGGCATTATTGGACCGGGCTTTTTCAGATACCCAGGGACTGTGCATGCTGGTGCTGGATGAAATTATGGCAGCCTGCTCCTCAGGTATGGTGGAGGAAGCCCATCTGCTGGAGCTGATTGAAAACCGGCCGGAACAGCTGGAACTGGTTCTGACCGGTCGGAATCCATCTCCCCAGCTGCTTGCGCTGGCGGATTATGTGACAGAAATGAAAAAGGTGCGCCATCCCTATGACAGGGGCATTGCGGCACGAAGCGGAATTGAGAGGTAACACATGGATATGGAATATATGAAGCCTGCGGAGATTGAAAAACGCAGCTTTGAGATTATTACACAGGAACTGGGAGACCGACAGTTTCCGGAGGAAATCGCGCCGGTGGTCAAGCGTGTCATTCACACCACAGCGGATTTTGATTATGCGGATAACCTGATGTTTTCTCCCCATGCGGTACGGCAGGCATTGCAGGCCATTCAGGACGGCGCTCATATTGTGACAGATACCAATATGGCAAAGTCCGGCATCAATAAAAAAATACTGGCGAAATTCGGCGGAGAGGTACATTGCTTTGTTGCGGAGCCGGATGTGGCAGCTGAAGCAAAGCAGCGGGGCGTGACACGTTCTACGGTTTCCATGGAGCGTGCGGCAAAGCTGCATGTTCCGTTGATTTTTGCCATTGGCAATGCGCCCACAGCCCTGATCCAGCTGGAAAAGATGATTGCATCAGGACAGCTTCATCCGGAGCTGATTGTGGGAGTTCCGGTGGGCTTTGTAAATGTGGTGGAATCCAAGGAACGCATCATGCAGGCTGGTGTGCCCTATATTGTGGCACGGGGACGCAAGGGCGGCAGCAATGTGGCAGCGTCGATTATCAATGCCCTTTTGTACCAGCTGGTGCAGCGGGAAGGCTTTTAAAGCCCGATCAGCAGGAAAATTCCCGCAAGGATCAGCAGGTCATGGTCAATGCCATCCTCATCCTTCAAAAGGAAAAACAGAAGCAGCAGGACAATCAGGGTGTTTTCATCCAGCAGCCTGCTCAGGCCGCCCTTGCTGTCTGAGCCCAGCAGCCTGCCAAACAGGGAAACCAGACTGCTGGTTTCCTTTTTTTGTATATCATGCCGATCATCACGCCGGTCATCACGCCGGTCATCACGCCGGTCATCACGACGGTCATCACGGCGATCATCACGCCGGTCATCGCGCCGGTCACAGGGCTGGAGTTTTTTCTCCCATGATGGGGGATCACAGGGCGCATGGGAGGACTTTTCTTCCGATTTGTTTTGCAGATAGCGGTTATACATGGGCTACACCTCCTGTTGGCCGGACTGCAGCAGAAGGGCCTGTGCAGCCTTTGCCATCTGTGCCATGGATACAATATGCTCTGCATGGTCAATCTGTGCACAGGTGGAGGGGGAAAGGAAGGGCCGCAGGGCATCCAGCAGCTGCTGTTTGGCTGGATTACATGGTGTATGCCCGCTCTGTGAAATGGTGGAGATCACAGGAAGAATGCGGGTTAACAGTTCGTCTGACGGACCGGAGGAGGATTCCTGCGCCGGCGGAGAAGGAGAACCGGACTGCTGCATCAGCTCGGAAGCAATACCGGCAATTTTCTGCATGGTATCCGGATCCTGCAGCAGGGAAGAAAACAGGTCAGCAGATTCCAAGGCTGCGTCACCGTCCCATCAGCTTTGACAGCTGTGCGGCAAGCCGTGCGCCTTCCGGGGTACGCATCAGGCTTTGAATGGACTTCTTTGCTCCCTCCAGATCGCCGGACTGAGCCAGCCGTGCAGCCTGTTCCAGAGAACTGCTGTGGCTGCGCAGGATATTCTGGGCAGTCTGTTGTCCCTGTTGGGTCTGCATGGCAGTACGTATGCGTTCCGCAGCCTGTGCGGCTTCCGGACTCATGGACTGCTGGCGGGACAAATTGCGGAGCAGACGTTCCATCTCTTGTTGTTGCATAAAAACGACCTCCTGTATCGGGAAACGTCACAGCGGCAATGGGGTGATTTGCCTGCCGTTGTGCTACAATGCAATATACGCAGGGAGGATTGCAATTGTTCTTTGACTTTCTGAAAAAAATAGTGTATAGTCATGGGAGTAAAACAGGTTATGCTGAGGGGATAAAGATATGAAGCTGATTGTGTTTTCTGACTCGCATCATGCAAACATCACGGATATGCTGTCAATTATTGACGAAGAGAAGCCGGATGCAGTATTACATCTGGGAGATTTGACAGCAGACGTTGATGACATCCGGTGTGTATTTCCGGATCTGCATGTTTACAATGTCCGTGGCAATAACGACTGGAATGTGGAAAATGTAAAAGACAGTCTGGTTGTCAGCGCCGGTCCGGCGAACATTTTCCTTACCCATGGACATTTGTATGGCGTGCGGCGCAATACCCTTGCACTGGAAGTGGCGGCAAGACGGAATGGCTGCAATGTGGCTCTGTATGGGCACACCCATGAAGCGGAAATTACCCGGAAAAAGGATATGCTGATTGCCAATCCGGGCAGTATCAGTATGCCGTATTCATCGGCTCCGCCATCGTATTTGCGGCTGAACATCCGGAAGGACCAGGTCGAGCCGGAGCTGGTGTATCTGGAACGACAGAAGAGTTATACACACTGGTTCGGCAGTATCTGAATCATCCATTCTGTGATGATTTTTGCAACATGCAGGGGTATCGCTTTTGTAAGAAGTTCATTTTTTTAGATACCGCCTGAACAGCACGACAGAAGAAAAGAGGAAACGAACTATGTTACTGGCCATTGACGTAGGCAATACCAATACGGTTTTTGGCATTTATCGGGATAAGGAACTGATCGGCAGCTTCCGTCTGTCCACAACAGCGGAACGCACATCGGATGAAATTGGTATGCAGATTCATATGTATTATACCTTTCTGGGTCTGCAGATTTCGGATACAAAGGCAGTCATCGTGGCATCGGTTGTTCCGCCGGTCATGTATACACTGATTAACGCAATCCGCAAATATGTGGGTGTGCGTCCGCTGGTTGTAGGCAAGGATGTGGATACCGGACTGAAAAACTGTTATGACAACCCGAAGGAGGTTGGTATTGACCGTCTGGTCAATGCGGTTTCCGCTGTAAAGAAATATGGCAGTCCGCTGATTATCATTGATATCGGCACGGCAACCACCTTCGATGTCATTGACGCGGAAGGTGCATATCGTGGCGGCGCAATTTTCCCGGGCATCAAGGTTGCCATGGAAGCCCTATTCCAGAAGGCTTCCAAGCTTCCAAGAGTGGATATTGTACGCCCGGAAAAGGCAATCGGCACCAATACGGTCATGAGCATGCAGTCCGGTGCAGTACGGGGCTATGCCGGTGCCATTCAGGGCATTGTCCGTGAAATGATGGAGGAAATCGGCGGAACATGCCGGGTTGTAGCAACCGGCGGCATGGGACGCATGATGGCAGAATACTGTGATACCATCACGGATGTGGATGCAAATTTGACGCTGACCGGACTCCGGATGATTTATGAAGCCAACCGGGACAAGTTCGATGCGGTGGAGCCCATCGGTCCGCTGGTGGTTTCCGCGGAGGAAGAAGTAAACGAGCATCTGTAAAACAGGAAAAAATGAGGGCTGGTACCGGATGGTATCAGCCCTTTTTGCACGGATGTTGTTTTATGCTTTTTCACCGGAACCGGTGGCGCAGATTTCCCTGAGACAGCACTTCTCACAGTATGGCTTGCGTGCAGTGCATACATCCCGGCCATGGAGCACCAGCCGGTGACAGAAGTCACTGGAGGCCTCTGGCGGCACAATGGGGCGCAGCGCTTTTTCCACCTTGCCCGGTTCCTTGATGCCGTCTACCAGACCGATGCGGTTGGCAAGGCGGATACAATGGGTATCGGTGACAATGGCAGGCTTGCCGTACAGATCACCCAGAATCAGGTTGGCGGTCTTGCGTCCCACGCCGGGGATTTTCAGCAGCTCTGCCATGGTCCCCGGTACTTTTCCCTCATGGTTGTCCAGCAGGTACTGGGCAGCGGCATGCAGGTCACGGGCTTTGGTTTTACCCAGACCGCAGGGTCGGATCACGGCTTCAATTTCCTCCGGCTCCGCCTGGGCAAAGGATTCCAGGGAAGGGAAGAGGCGGTACAAATCCTGGGTGACAATATTTACCCGCTTATCCGTACATTGGGCAGACAGCCGGGTAGCAAACAGCAGTTCATAATCCTTTTGATATTGCAGGGCACAGATGGCATCCGGATATTCCTGCTCAAGCAGTCGGACAGCAGCTTCCGCCCGTTCCTTTGGTGTCAACATCATGGTAAACTCCTTTAAAAATTGGTCAAGAGATAAAAAGTTTTTTATGTCGATACCATTGTAACACAAATAATGCACAAAAAAACAGATTTTTCCCCGGAATTTTGATGCATGTAAGGGAAAAACAGCGGGGAGTACAAATCTGCCTTGCAAAATCGCCAAAATCCTGCTTTAATTAGAGGTACAGCAGTGTATGATGTGCTGTATCAAAAACACGATTTTAAAATTCAAACTGTAATGTCATGTATGGAGGATTTTGTAGCAATGGCAGAAGCAAAAAGAATTGAAGAAAATATTGCATTTATTACCAGCATGGATCCGGAACTGGGTGAGGCAATTCAGAAGGAATATGCCCGTCAGTGCCGCAATATCGAGCTGATTGCATCCGAGAACATTGTTTCTCCGGCTGTCATGGCAGCTATGGGCACTGTACTGACCAACAAGTACGCAGAAGGTTATCCGGGAAAGCGTTACTATGGCGGTTGTGAGTGCGTGGATATTGCAGAAAATCTGGCAATTGAACGCGTATGCAAGCTGTTTGGTGCAAAGTTCGCCAATGTGCAGCCTCATTCCGGTGCACAGGCAAACATGGCTGTTTATCAGGCACTGTGTCAGCCGGGCGATACCGTTCTGGGCATGAGCCTGGATAACGGCGGTCATCTGACCCATGGCTCTCCGGCAAACCAGTCCGGTAAGCTGTATAACATGGTTGCTTACGGCGTAGATGACAACGGTTATATTGATTATGAGGATGTTCGCCAGAAGGCGCTGGAGAACAAGCCGAAGATGATTATTGCAGGTGCTTCCGCTTATCCGCGTGCCATCCAGTTCGACAAGTTCGCTGAAATCGCAAAGGAAGTTGGCGCATATCTGTTCGTAGATATGGCACACATCGCAGGCCTGGTAGCTGCAGGCGAGCATCAGAATCCGATGGAATATGCAGATGTTGTTACCACCACCACCCATAAGACCCTGCGTGGTCCCCGCGGCGGCTGCATCCTGACCAATGATGAGGCTCTGGCAAAGAAGCTGAACTCCGCAATCTTCCCGGGCACCCAGGGCGGCCCGCTGATGCATGTCATTGCTGCAAAGGCAGTATGCTTCGGCGAAGCACTGAAGCCGGAATTCAAGGAATATCAGGCACAGATCCGCAAGAATGCACAGGCTCTGGCAGAGGGTCTGACCAAGCGTGGTGTAAATCTGGTTTCCGGCGGTACCGACAACCATCTGATGCTGGTTGACCTGCGCGGCACCGGTATCACCGGTAAGGAACTGCAGAACCGTCTGGATGAGGTAAACATCACTGCAAACAAGAACACTGTTCCGAATGAGCCGCTGAGCCCGTTCGTTACCTCCGGTGTACGTCTGGGTACCCCGGCTGTTACCACCCGCGGCTTCAAGGAGCCGGAGATGGACAAGATCGCAGGCTTCATTGCTGATGCAATCTTTGACTTCGAGAACAAGGCAGATGCTATCCGTGCAGGTGTTGCAGAAATCTGCCAGCGTTTCCCGCTGTACTAATTCAGAAATTGATATTGATATGAAATTTCAGCCTCTGGCCGACCGTATCCGCCCAACCACACTGGGCGATGTGGTTGGCCAGCCGCATATTCTGGGAAAATCCGGTCTGCTGCGCCGGATGATTGAAAGCGGCAACACACCCAATATGATCTTTTACGGGCCATCCGGTGTGGGAAAAACCACGGTTGCATCCATTATTGCCAGCCAGACCGATCGGAAATTATACCGGCTCAATGCGACTACCGCATCCATTGCGGATATTAAGAAGATTTTTGATGAGCTGGGAACCCTGATGGCACCCAATGGCGCACTGGTTTATCTGGATGAGATCCAGTATTTCAATAAAAAGCAGCAGCAGTCCCTGTTGGAATTTATCGAGGATGGACGCATTACCCTGATTGCATCCACCACGGAAAATCCATATTTCTATGTCTATAACGCGATTTTAAGCCGGTGTACCGTGTTTGAATTTCGTCCCGTAGAAGCAAAGGATGTGGAACCGGCTGTCCGTCGTGCTTTCCGTCTGGCAAATCCCGCACTGGAGGTATCAGATGCAGTTTGCGCCCATGTGGCGGCAGCCTGCGGCGGAGATGTGCGCAAGGCGATGAATGCTGTGGAGCTGCTGGCAGCTTCCGCACAAAATGGTATGGTTACACTGGAGGATGCACAGCAGGCGGCACAGCGTTCCAGCATGCGTTATGACCGGGATGGTGACCAGCATTATGACATCCTGTCCGGATTCCAGAAATCCATCCGGGGTTCAGATCCGGATGCGGCGGTGCATTATCTGGCACGCCTGCTGGAAGCAGGGGATATGATTTCCGCCTGCCGCCGTCTAATGGTGATTGCAGCGGAGGATGTAGGACTTGCCTATCCGCCGGCTTTGCAGATTGTCAAAGCCTGTGTGGATATGGCCAATCAGCTGGGCATGCCGGAGGCACGGATTCCATTGGCAGATGCGGCAATTTTGCTGGCAACTGCCCCAAAATCCAATAGCGGCATTACCGCCATAGATGCGGCATTGGCAGATATTCGCGCAGGAAAATCCGGAGAAGTACCGGCATATCTGAAGGATGCGCATTATGCCGGGGCGGCGAAGCTGGGACGGGGACTGACTTACCAGTTCCCCCATGATTATCCTTACCATTGGATAGAACAGCAATATCTGCCGGATACCCTGAAGAACGCACAGTATTATATCTACGGCGACAACAAGACTGAGCAGCGAGCCAAAGCATACTGGGATGCGGTAAAGGGAAAAGAATAGGCAAGAAAAAAAGACCACCTGTTTTTCAGGCGGTCTTATTTTTATATCAACTTTGCTTTGATTCCATTTTTTGTATATTCCATCAGCTGTACCATGACTTCAGCACCCTGTTTGCCGGAATCCGGCGGAAGCAGAACGGCAAAATGCCATTTGCCATGAGCAGGCTGGGCATCTGTACGTCCATGCTCCAGCACAACCGATATGGTTTTGCCAAGAAAATCCTGACAGAACTGCCGGCTCATCTGTGCAGCAAGCTGGCGCACCGTATCCGCACGCCGGGAACGGATTTGGGGCGGAATGGCATCGGGCATCACAGCAGCCGGTGTTCCGGTGCGTTCGGAATAGGGGAATACATGGATGGAAGCAAAGGCACACTGGCGCAGAAAATCCATGGTCTGGGCAAATTCCTCTTCTGTTTCGCCGGGAAAGCCGGTAATCACATCGGTTGTAATGGAACAGGAAGGAAACGCAGCCCGCAGACGCTGAACACAGGCAAAATACTGTGCTGTGGTATATCGCCGGTGCATTCGCTGCAGGGTGGCATCACAGCCGGACTGAAGGGAAAGATGGAAGTGATACGCAAGATTGCCAAACCTGTTCAGTTGGTCACAAAATGCCTGGGTGACCATCCGGGGTTCCAGAGAACCAAGCCGGATGCGTACCTGGGGAACTGCGGTGCACAGGGCAGCAGTCAGGTCAATAAGGTTCGGCTGTCCCGGTAAATCCCTGCCATAGCTGGCAATTTCAATGCCGGTGACAATGATTTCCCGTACCTGTGCGGCAGCAAGCTTTTTTGCTTCTGTAACAGCGGCTTCCAGCGGCAGGGAACGCACATGCCCACGGGCATAGGGAATGATACAATAGGTACAGTAATTGTCACAGCCATCCTGTACCTTGAGCAGTGCACGGGTATGTCCGGGAAGAATACCGGCGGGAAGTGCTTCAAAGATACGCTGCTGCCGGATATCTGAAACCGTACACTGTTTCTGCCGGTCATGTACTGTCTGTTCACAAAGTTCCAGTACCGCGGCACGGTCAGAGGTACCGCAGACAATATCCACCCCTTCCAGTCCGGCAGCCTGTTCCGGTTCGGTCTGGGCAAAACAGCCGCACAGGGCAATGACAGCATCCGGATTTTCCTTTTGTAATTTATGCAATGCACGCAGATTTTTATGGTCACCGGATGAGGTAACGGTACAGGTGTTCAGAATACAGACATCTGCACCGGATTGCACCAGAATATGTCCCCGGGACTGTGCCAGCTGGGACAATGCCTGGGTTTCAAACTGGTTGACCTTACAGCCAAGGGTGGCAAAGCAGAATTTCATAAAATTTCCTCCATTGCGATCCTTTGTAAATTCCATATGAACTTTTATTCAAAAGGATAGCATGTCTCAATGGAACATATTATAATAAATTTTACAAAGAGTTGCAACAGAGGGGGAAACAGGGTTATGGTTAAGCTGAAAATCAGAATGGAAAAACCGGATGATCTGACGATGCTGAATGCTGCGGCATCCGCTATGCCGTTTGATATTGATGCTTCCTCCGGCTGGTATATTGCGGATGCAAAATCATTGGTGGGATTGTTTGGTCTCAAGTTGTCCGAACCGGTCCGGCTCAAGCTGTATACCGACTGGAAAACAGCGGAACCGTTTTTGCAGAGCATCAGAAGATTGATTTTGTAAATGGAAGTGTCAAAAAATGTACAAATGATGCAAAACATCGCTTTTTTTGCAAAGCCAGACCTGAGGTGTGGTATGCCCGGCCTGTTTTCCGCATAGGTTGTGTGGAAAACAGGTTTTTTATTTCGGGGAGGAAAAGAGGCATGAAACGATGGTTTGCAGCAGCAGCGGCAGTTTTCTGCGTGCTGGCGGTTTCGATCACAGCCTCTGCTGTTGAGGTAGGGGAAATCCATGCAAAGGGTGCGATTCTGACAACAGAGGACGGACAGGTGCTGTTTGAGCAGAATGCGGATGCATCCTATCCGCCTGCATCCGTGACCAAAATTATGACCATGCTGCTGACAATGGAGGCGGTGGACAGTGGCAAGGCATCACTGGAGGATACTGTGACAGCATCTGCCCATGCGGCGGAAATGGGCGGTTCTCAGATTTATCTCAAGGAAGGGGAACAGATGTCACTGGATGACATGCTCAAATCCATTGCGGTGGCATCTGCCAATGATGCTGCAGTAGCAGTGGCGGAGCATCTGGGCGGAAGTGAAGAAGCCTTTGTTTCCATGATGAATGACCGTGCCGCAGCACTGGGATGTACCGGTACGACCTTTGTCAATCCCAACGGACTGGATACCGATGGAGAGGAAACCAAAACAACCGCACGGGATCTGGCATTGATTTCCCAGGAACTGCTGAAGCATGAAAAAATCCTGGACTATACCTCCATTTGGATGGATACGGTACGCAATGGGGAATTTGGCCTTGCCAACACCAACAAAATGCTAAAGTTGTATGATGGTATGATTGGTCTGAAAACGGGTTATACCAGTACGGCAGGTTATTGTATTTCCGCTGTGGCGGAACGGGATGGCATGCGGCTGATTGCGGTAGTATTGGGCGAACCGGATAAGGATTCCCGCAATGGGGATATTACCGCTTTGTTGAATTATGGCTTTGCCAATTATGCAGTGGCGGAAATTCTGGAAGAAGGACAGGAGTTAGGCGATGTCACCGTGGAGCTGGGCATGCAGGATTCCGTTCAGGCAAAGCTGAAGGATGATACCGCCATCCTGCTGGAAAAATCTGCGGAAGAGGGTCTGACCCGGGAAATTCAATTAAAAGAACATGTGTCTGCACCGGTGCAGGCAGGCGATGTGCTGGGTGAAGTCATCCTGCTGCAGGACGGCGAAGAACTGGAACGGCGGGAGATTGTGGCGGCGGATTCCGTGGAACGCAAGGGGATTTCCGACATTTTTCGGGATTTACTTGGTTATTTATTGATGAAAAAGCAGGTCAGCTGGTGAAATTTGACCGGTTTGTAAACATTGTAAAGGAACATTCGTTTTTCTTCTGAAAATTTGTTGTGTTTTTTCACAATTTATGATACCATTATTACAACCTCATAGTAGATTGGGAGGAAACAAAAATGGTTAAATTAATTATGGCAGCTGCAGGCAGCGGCAAGACCAAGGACATTATCAATCAGGTAAACGAGGCAGCAGCAAACGAGCCGGGCTCGGTTGTATGCATTGCCAAGGGCGATCAGCTGAACTTTGATATCTCTCATAAGGCTCGACTGATCAACGTGCTGGATTACAGCGTATCCGATTATTCGTCCCTGCTGGGCTTCGTAGCTGGCATTCATGCAGGTAATTATGACATCACCAAGATCTACATCGACAGCCTGTACAAGGTTGCATGTGATGACAAGCCGGAGGATGCTGACAAGTTTATTCTGGCTCTGGATGAGTTTTCTGCAAAGCATAGCGTAGAATTTACCATCGCCCTGTCCGGCGATGCAGCTTCTGCAAGCGACGTTATGAAGAAATACCTGTAATGCATTTCAATTAACCAACAGCCCGCGGAATCTTTGGGATTCTGCGGGCTTTTTTCTTTTTTTCTATAGAATATTACCCAGGCCGACGGCTTCAGAACGAAGCAGGTCATCCACTGCCTGACGGAGTTCTGCCAGTTCGGTAGCCTGATCCTCCGGCTTGCCGTTGCGCAGGCTCTGTTTGCTGCGGGCAAAGCCCAGACGCACTTCATCCAGCAGCTTTTCACTGACTACGGCAGAGAGATAGGGTTCCTTGTCAAGATACAGTGCATGTGCCTGTTCCAGCAGCCGGCTGGCTTTTGGGAGATTGTCCTGTTCCACTGCGTCCGTTGCCTGCACCAGTGAGTCGGAGATCTGATCTACGGTGTCGGATATGGCACAAAGATTGTACCAGCCGCCGGCAATGACACATACCAGCAGGAGGACGGCAGCCCACAGCCGTTTCATACCGATTCCTCCTGCCGCTGTAAAAACAGGTTATTCTGGTCATCCAGTGTCATGAGATAGACATCCTTCAGGGAAGAAATGCCCCGGCGGCGGCACTGCTGTAAAATCCATTGCTCATCCCGTCCCAGCTGTTCCATATTGCGCCGGAGGATTTTGCCTTCGGAAACCAGTACCAGTGCCATACCGGTTTCATCCGGATGCAGCAGGCAGTCGGAAGGGGTAAGGGGCTGGCGGTCCGCATGCAGGATCACACTCAGTTGTCCGTTGGTTTCCACAATGCCGCAGAGTACATCTTCCATGCGGGAAACGCCCTGCATGCGCAGTCCTTCCAGTACATCCTCCGGGGAGAGGCGCAAAAGCCGCAGCATGTTGGGGTCGAATTTTCCGTTACGGATGACAATACAGGGATTGCCGCATAATATCCGGCGGATGCCTGGGCTTTTGCGGCACAGGCAGGACAGCAGCACTTCCACGGCAAGCAGGGTGGCGAGGGGGACAATGCCTCCCAGCAATGGTGTGGCGGTATCCTGCAGCGGGATGGATGCCAGCTCGGACACCAGTATGGTAACGGCAAATTCCGAGGTGGACAATTCACCGAGTTGTCGTTTCCCGGTAAAACGCAGTCCGCCGATGACAGCGGCATATACCAGTAAGGTTCGGATGAACAGCAGAAACAAGGACACCACCTCCGGAAGGAATACCTGCAGTTTCCCCGATATTGGGTAAATTATGCAGCAATTCATACTCCATTTTAAAAAATCACAGAGATTTGTGAGAAAATGAAAAAATTTGTTGACATTTTCAATTTTAAAGATATAATTAAGAATACAAGATATTGAAATGCAGAGACCGGAAGGAGTAGCCTGTTCAAGCTTTCAGAGAGTTGCCGTTTGGTGCGAGGCAATAAGGGAGAAAAGGTGAACGTCATCCGCGAGCAGTTCAGGTGAACCGGCAGATTGCTGCCAGTAACTTGAATCGGTTCAGCCCCCGTTAACAGGCAGGCATTACACGTAGCTTGCTGCGCCGATGCGTTAAGGTGGTCGCCTTTTTTGGCGGCAATAAGAGTGGTACCGCAGAGCATAGTCTTTGTCTCTTTTTCTATGGAGATAAGGGCTTTTTGTTTTATTTGAATGCAGTTTGCTTCCGGGCAGCTGCCCCCCCACGTATTTGTGTATACGAAAAATCAATTCAGGAGAGATTGCTATGAAACTCAATGGTTCACAGATTCTGCTTGAGACACTGCTGGAACAGGGAACCGATACCATTTTCGGTTATCCGGGCGGTGCAGCCCTCAATATTTATGATGAGCTGTATAAGTATTCTGACCGCATCCGCCATGTCCTGACCGCACATGAGCAGGGTGCTTCCCATGCGGCAGATGGTTATGCCCGGGCAACCGGCAAGGTAGGCGTATGCCTTGCAACATCCGGACCGGGCGCTACTAATCTGGTCACCGGTATTGCCACCGCATTTATGGATTCCATCCCGATGATTGCCATTACCGCCAATGTCGGTACAGCCTTTATCGGACGTGACAGCTTCCAGGAAATTTATATTGCCGGTGTGACCATGCCGATTACCAAGCATAACTTTGTGGTTCGCAATGTAGAGGAACTGGCAGATACCATCCGTAAGGCGTATGAGATTGCCATGAGTGATCGTCAGGGTCCGGTTCTGATTGATATTCCCAAGGATGTCACGGCATCAGTCTGTGAATTTGAGCATAAACCGGCTGTTCAGCCCCGTCCGAAGCCGCAGATTCAGCATGATCAGATCAAGATCATGGCAGAGATGATTAACGAGAGCGAACGTCCGGTCATCCTGTTCGGCGGCGGCGTATTGTCCTCCAATGCTTCTGAACTGCTGAGCCAGTTCATCCATCGCACCGATATGCCGGCATGCCATTCCCTGATGGGCATTGGCGCACTGGATCCGGCAGACCCGCTGAATCTGGGTCTGATCGGTATGCATGGCTGGGTTTCTGCCGGCAGAGCAGTGGATAAGGCAGATTTGGTGATTGCACTGGGCACCCGGTTCTCTGACCGTGTAGCAACCAAGATGGGTGATTTTGCATCCAGTGCAAAGGTAGTACAGGTAGATATTGACCCCTCTGAGGTCAACAAGAACATCAGCGTTGTACATAGTGTCATTGGTGATGTATATGACGTACTGGAAGCGCTGATGCCGCTGGTTCATCGTGCAGATCATACGGCATGGAAGGATCAGATTGAAACCTGGAAGACTCGTATGGATTACAGACCGAAGGATAATGATGCTATCCTTCGTCCGCATCAGCTGATGCGTAAAATCAATGAACTGCTGGATGAGAATGATATTATTGCAACCGATGTTGGACAGCATCAGATGTGGGCGGCACAGTTTACCGGACGCCGCAAGCCCCGTACCTTCCTGACCTCCGGTGGTCTGGGTACCATGGGTTATGGCTATGGCGCAGCAATCGGCGCACAGGTTGGCATGCCGGACAGACAGGTGGTACATATTACCGGTGACGGCAGCTTCCATATGAATCTGCAGGAAATGTGCACCGCTGTCAGCAACAATCTGCCGGTTATTACGGTTGTGGTCAACAACAGTGTTCTGGGCATGGTTTACCAGTGGCAGACTTCGTTCTATGGCAAGCGGTATTCCAATACGGATATGCACCGCAAAACCGATTTTGTCAAGCTGGCAGAAGCATTTGGCGCAAAGGGACTGCGCTGTGATACACTGGCAGGCTTTGAAGCATGCATGAAGGAAGCACTGGCAACGGAGGGCCCGGTTCTGATTGATGCACGCATTGATAAGGAAGAACGCGTACTGCCCTTTATTCCGGGCGGCGAGACAGTCCGCAATGTTATTATTGACTGACGAGGAGGAGAAAAAATATGGAAAAGTATATTATTTCTGCCCTTGTGCAGAACAATGCCGGCGTACTGGCCCGTGTTTCCAGCCTGTTTGGACGGCGCGGTTTTAACATTTATTCCCTGACTGTATCCCCCACGGTAGATGAGCGGATTTCCCGCATTACCATTGTGGTCATTGGCGATGAATATACATTGGAGCAGGTACTCAAGCAGATGCAGAAGCTGGAGGAATGCATTGAGGTTTCCCATATTGATGAAGCTGATGCCTTCTGCCGTGAGCTGGCTCTGATTAAGATTGCAGGCGATGAGGCAGTACGGGAAAGTGTCCGTGAGGTCTGTGCACTGTATCAAGCGGAGGTGGTTGATTCCAGCTCGGAATCCATTATCATTCGCATCAATGGCACACCATCTACCATTGATACCTTCCTGTCCATCATTGACAGCTTTAACATTGTGGAATCCAGCCGTACCGGTATCACGGCGGTGCATAAGGATAAGAAGTAATCATCATTCTACTTGATTTACTGAGAATCTTATTCTATAATTGAAACGGACAAGTTCAAATTTTTGAAAAGACATAACGGGGATGGAGCATCGGTCTCCGTCCCCTGTTTTTTATCCGGCGGTCAATAGAACCGTCTTTGGAGGTATTTATATGGAATTGAGAAGTCATAATATTACAAAGGGTGTGGAACGTGTTCCGAACCGTTCCTTGCTGCGTGCCTGCGGTCTGACCGAAGAAGAAATGCGTCAGCCGATTATCGGTGTGGTTTCCGCTTACAGCGAAATCATTCCGGGTCATATCAATCTGGACAAGATTGCAGCAGCAGTTAAGACCGGTGTCAGCATGGCTGGCGGTACCCCGATTCTGGTACCGGCAATCGGTGTATGTGATGGCATTGCCATGGGTCATCTGGGTATGAAGTATTCTCTGCCGTCCCGTGAGCTGATTGCGGACTCGGTTGAGACACTGGCACAGGCACATCAGTTTGATGCACTGGTCCTGATCCCGAACTGTGATAAGATCGTACCGGGCATGGTTATGGCAGCAGCACGCCTGAATATCCCGTCGATTGTTATTTCCGGCGGTCCGATGATGGCTGGTCATGTGAAGGGTGAAAATGTATCCCTGTCCTATACCTTTGAGGCAGTTGGCGCACGTAAGGCAAACCTGATTACTGATGAAGAAATCAACGACGTGGAATGCCATTCCTGCCCGGGCTGCGGTTCCTGCTCCGGCATGTATACCGCAAACTCTATGAATTGCCTGTGTGAAGCAATTGGTATGGCACTGCCGGGCAACGGCACCATTCCGGCTGTTCATTCTGACCGCATCCAGCTGGCAAAGCATGCCGGCATGAAGATCATGGAGCTGCTGGAAAAGGACATCAAGCCCCGTGATATCATCAACAAGAAATCCATCCACAATGCACTGGAATGTGAAATGGCACTGGGCTGCTCTACCAATACCGTACTGCATCTGCTGGCCATTGCCCATGAAGCTGGTCTGGACTTTGATTTGGAAACCATGAACAAGATTTCTGACCAGACCCCGAACCTGTGCCACCTGGCACCGGCAGGACGTACCTATATTCAGGAACTGAATGAGGCTGGCGGCATCTATGCTGTTATGAATGAGCTGTCCAAGAAGAACCTGATTGAGCTGGATACCATCACCGCAACCGGCAAGATGGTTGGCGAGAACATTGCAAACTGTGTCAACCGCAACCCGAATGTCATCCGTCCGATTGACAACCCGTACATGCAGACCGGCGGCATTGCCATCCTGTGGGGCAACATTGCCAAGGAAGGCTGTGCAGTCAAGCAGAGCGCTGTGGCACCGGAAATGATGAAGCATTCCGGTCCGGCACGTGTCTTTGACAGCGAGGAAGAGGCAATTGATGCCATCTACAACGGCAGAATCAACAAGGGCGATGTAGTCATCATCCGCTATGAAGGCCCGAAGGGTGGTCCTGGCATGCGTGAGATGCTGAACCCGACCTCTGCACTGGCTGGCATGAAGCTGGATAAGGATGTCGCACTGATCACCGACGGACGTTTCTCCGGTGCATCCCGCGGTGCATCCATCGGACATGTCTGCCCGGAGGCTGCTATGGGCGGCGAGATTGGTCTGCTGCAGGAAGGCGATATCATTGAAATTGATATCCCGAACCATTCTGTCAATGCTAAGGTTTCGGATGAGGAATTCGCAAAGCGTCGTGAGACCTTTGTTCCCCATGAGCCGAAGGTAAAGACCGGCTGGCTGGCACGTTATGCGCGTCTGGTAACCTCTGCAAACAAGGGTGCTGTACTGAAGTAAGATATCGCAACAAGCAATGCGTTTCCCCTGCTTGCCATATGGCGGGCAGGGGATTGCTGTAATTTAAAATTTTTTATTAACAAATATTTGTTGCTATTGAATTTTAAAGAAGAAGATGTATACTGAAAGAAAAGGAGGTGCTGCATCTATGGGACGCAAACCAAACCCATTGGATATGCCCGAGCGCAGTGGTTCGGCAGCCGGTATGGAAGAGAACATGAAGAAGGCTGTTGCGGAAATGCTGGTCTTGTTCCTGCTCAATGAACGGGATATGTATATCGGCGAAATTCCGGAGGAACTGGAAAAACGCAGCGGCGGTACCTTTCATATTGTATTTCCGTATTCGGTAATATACCGCATGGTAAAATTTGATTATATTGAAGAATTGAAAAAACGTATTGCACCGGATGGAAGAAAGCGGCAGTATTACGGCATTACAGATACCGGAAGGGCATATTTAAAGGAATTATATGAAGTTTTTATGCAGTTTACAGGAGGTATAAACACAATCTTGCATTTTGGGGAAAAGGAGGAATCCATATGAACAAGGCTGGGAAATTATATATTCAGCATGTCGGACTGCTGTTGGACTGCACGCTTGGGCGTAAGCGTGATGCAATGGCAGATGTCAGACATATTGTCGAGTTGTATCTGGAGGACAACCCCAATGCTTCCTATGAGGACATTACAAAGGAATTGGGAGACCCGGAGCATATGACAGAAGAGTTGATGATGGATATTCCTGTTGCAGAACGGATACATGGGCGGAGAATACAGAAAAAACTGTACCAGGCGGTCATCGGCGTAATGCTGATTGTGACAATTGCAGCAGTGGGACAGATGGTTTATTTCATCCAAAATCCCTATTATTTAGGATATTTTACGTCACTTCCTGCTGACCCACGTGCAGAGTATTATAAAAGCAGCCAGAAATATAAACTGATCTACGAACTGAATGATGACGGTTATATTATGCGGGCGACAGACCGGACGGGACAGGAAGTTGATGTAAATGAGAAGGGGATTCCGATTTCGGAGTATGAACAGTAGGATGTAACATAGAAAATAGAAAGAAACGAAAGGGGGAACTTGTTATGAGACTTGGCTGGTTTAATGTATTTCATGTGATTGTTCTTGTGATTATGCTGACGCCCAATCTCATCTACGCAATGTGGCATAAAAACGATATGAACCGGTGTGCAAATCGGCTGATGAATCTTTTGGAACAGGTTGGGCGGTATGGATGTATGTTATTTATGGTGCTTCCCATTGGATCGGATGAATTTGGATTTTATTCAGTATTGGACCTGTTGTTATATGCTGCATTTTTACCGATTCTGCTGGCTGTATACCTGGGCTTATGGGAACTTGAGCGTGGAAAAATCGGAAACAAACTTTTGATTCTTTTTACGGTATCAGGACTGATTGCATTGATAGGATGGCTATTTTTTGGCCTGGAAATGGGAAGCCCGATTGCTGTTATCCTGCTGACACCGGTTCTTGGAATGCTGCTGTTGAAAAAAGTTCTGAGGAATGCAACCAGAAAAACAAAAATGGCAATGGCAATTATTCCGGTACTGATTTTCCTTCTGTGCGGTATCACCCTGCGTCATATCCCGTTGATTCTTTCAGCTGTCATGCTTGGGATTGCACATCCCTATGTGACATGGCAGAATGTAAAATAGCTGAAAATTGAAAACGCATTGAATCAAAACCAATCCCTCCGGGTGTCTCTGGCATTTCCGATTATCTTCTGTTTAGGGCGTAATGCTGATTGATGCCGGAGAGCAGAAGGGTTGCAAAGTGATACAGTATGTGGTATGCTAAAAATATAAAACTTATGAAAGGTTGGGGTTATATGAAAAAGAGAGTCATTGGACTTTTGCTGGCAGCTTGTATGGCGGCGACGCCTGTATTGGCAGTGGAAGTGCCGGAAGTGCGTGACCGGGACATGGGAATTACCATCACAGGAGAGCATATTGTCGCCAGTGAGCCTGCGCAGAATGATGACTATGTCTGCACAAACAGTGTACAGTACGACGAAAATGGGGAAAAGGAAGCATATTGGATCTATAAATACGATGCAGACGGATTCTTGTTCAGCAAAACCTTCTGCGATGCGGATGGCTCCGTATATTATTCCGTGGAATATGCATATGACGAGTATGATAATCTGACTGAGGAAGTACAGATTGCTCGGGATGGCTCTGTCAACAATATAGAGGAATGGATCTATGACAGCCGCGGCAACCTGCTCGAATGGAAAAAATCAGATGCCAATAATCCATATTTCTGGTATACATATGAGTATGACAGCCAGGATAATTTGGTAAAGGAAACAGAATGTAATGAAAAAGGTGTTCCGTTTAAATGGACAGAGTATACCTATAACAGTGATGGCTACCTGACAGAACAGAAAGAGACGGAAAATGGAGCAGTTACCTATCACAGCGTATTTACCTATGAATCAGATGTTTCCGTATGGGAATATGAGACATATAAGGGGAACTTTTCCCGCATGATTCACCATGCTTTCAATGAAAGTGGTCAGGAAACCGTCACAACTTATTGCAAAGAAGATGGCACGCCCACAGAAACATGGGAAGAGAATATTTATGACAAAAATGGAAATCTGATCCGCCATGAAATACACTATAGAGAAACAGTGACCTGCAGAACCGAGTATGAGTTTGACGACCAGAGCAGACTGATACGGCAGACAGATTTTGAGAACAACGGAACGGTTGACGGTGAGACTCGCTGGGAATATGACGCACAGGGAAATGCCGTAAAGGAAATCCATTATAAAGCCAATGGAACGATATTGTATTCCATTGAAAATACCTACAAGCGGATTG
>CAMBYS010000019.1 GCA_945872165.1 uncultured Clostridia bacterium
CATATGTCCGGTAAAATACAGCACCAGCAGGTTAAAAATATGCAGGGCAGAACCAAAGACAACGGAATAATTTGCATATTTCGACAGTCCCATAGCACTGAGCGTAGGGAAGCCAAGAATATAGCTGGGCAGAATGACAATCACAACCGGCAGCATGGCACGCAGTACCGGCGCCGCATCGCCATACCCTGCACCGAACACAATTTCACACAATGGACGGGCAAACACACATACTATGCCGCAGCCGCCGATGATAACCGGCATCACAATCTTTAAAATACGCCAGACCAGCTTAAAATCCTTATTCTTGGTCATATAGGGATACATACTGTCGGAAATCGGTGAAAGACCGCTTTTAGCGGTTGTCACCAGCTTATCCGCCAGGGAATAATATCCCACTGTACCGGCACCCGCAGGAATCAGGCTGAGGATAACGGTATTGCTGGCAGTATAAATAGAGGTTGCAATACGGGAATAAAAAAACGTACTGGAACGGCGGAAGCTGGCCCATACCTCTCCCGGCGTACATTTAACAAAGGTAATATGCATCCTGCGATATAAATGCCAGTATACACACAGCAGCGCAACAGAATAACCAATAATATTCAAAATCGGAATCAGACAATACTGCTCCGGTTTTTTGAGCAGAACCACAATCATTACGGTAAAAAAGGCTTTGATTGCCACGGTACGCACGGTAATAGCTTCCATCTGCTCCAGACCACGATAGAGATAATCCGGCATCAGGGAATTAACAGCTGTCGCAATCAGGAACAGCATATAAAACTTCCTGTCTGCCTGCCATGGCTCAAATACCTGACACAATACTGCCAGAACCACCACAGAACCTGCTGTCAGGAACAGCTTGCTGATGGTCACAGAGGTAAGAATCTTGGAAATTCTGGTTTTATTCTCCCGATGACGGGAAACTTCCTCCGTCGCACTGAGGATAAATCCAAAATCAATCACCAGCTGGAAATATACCATGATAGCCGTTGCCACACCCAGCTTGCCATAATAGGTCTCCCCAAGCACACGGGTTTCATAGGGTACCACAATAAAGCTGAGCAAATAGGTAGAAAACTGCATGATATACAGCATGATGGTATTCTTTAACAAAACACCCTTTTTGGAACTGAGTGCATTTCGATTCAATTTCAAAACAATTCTATCCTCCCCTGGTATTATTTCCCCAGCTTATCCTTTGCCAGAAACAGCATGCGCAGTGTCCGATACCGTTTTTTCAACAGCAGACGGAATGCCAGCTTTTTGGATTTCGGCAGATCTGCCAGATATCGGTTGGTCTCAAAATGTGGGAAATACCGGTACAAATACTGGTTAAATTCCTTCAGCAGCGGATGCTTGGGGTCTGTCATCAGCACCCGGACAGAAGCTGCCAGGAAAATATGGTCAATCGCCAGACGGCACAGCTGCTCCCGATACCGTTCAAACAATCCATTCTGCTTATACCAGCCCAGCAGATCATCAAACGCATCTATAATCTCATGATTGCGTGCCACATTTTTATTGCGGGTGATGGAATTTTCCCGGACAACATAATAATAATAAGGCTGATGAATGGCTGCTATACTGCCTGCTTTGGCAAACAGCTTGGTCGTCGTACGGATGTCCTCATACCATACCCGTCCCGGATACCGGATGCCGGTTTCCATAAACAAGGTTCTTTTATAAATTCGTGTCCATGCATTGGGCAGAGCCAGCAGCAGCTCCGGCAGGCTTTCCAATGTAAACACATGATCCTCCGGCAGCGGGTCAATATATACCGCCGAGGTATCCCCATTGTTATCCACACGGAAACCAAAGGTAATGATATCCGCATGGGTTTCCTCGATTTTTTCCGACAGCTCCTGCAGCATGGTTGGGGCAATATAATCATCACTGTCAATAAAGACCAGATAGTCCCCCTTTGCCTGTTCCAGTCCTACATTTCTGGCATCACCCAGTCCGCCATTGGGCTTATGAATCACACGGATATGATCCGGCTTCCTCTGTGCCAGTGTATCACACAGTGCACCGCTGCCATCTGTGGAGCCATCATCCACAAGAATCATTTCATAGTCCTCACACTGCTGTGCCAGCACAGATTCCACACATTTTTCCAGATACTCTTTCACATTATATACAGGGATCACGATACTGAATTTCATTTTGCCGCTCCTTGCTTATCAATATGGGGTTATTATAATCCCTTTGCCCTGCGTATGCAAGGAAAAAAGCAGGTATGTGCCGCCTGCAACCGCTGGTTGCGTACAAATCACCCTCAAATGGTAGCCATGCAACCATGATTTCTGGTATGATAGAGACAGAAAAAAGAGAGGTGCTGCCATATGACAATTTCTGACAGAATCCGGGAACTGCGCCGGAAGCGGGGTATATCTCAGGAGGAGCTTGCCGAACAGCTTGGTATATCCCGCCAGGCGGTATCCAAATGGGAAAGCGGACAGAGCATGCCCGATCTGGATAAAATCATCCTGCTCAGTGACTATTTTGACGTGACAACCGATTACCTGTTAAAGGGCATCCAGCCCACGGAACCACAGGCGGAAAAGACTTCGGTTAACGCCTCGGTGTTTGCCATTGCCGGAACGGCATTGAATGCCATTGGACTTGCCACCTCCTGCGGCGTATGGTATGAAGAACAAGATGCCATGGCACTTGTCATCGGCCTGATTTTTATGGCAATGGGCTGCATGATTTTCGGCATTGGCATGGTCTGTTCTGCCGAGCACACCAGACCAACAGCCAAATCCATGTTCTGGAAAATCAACGTGTGGATTCTGGTATTCCTGCCGCTATCCATGGTTTACAACGTCCTGACGGGAGGTCTTCCCGCACCATACCCATTGCGGTTCGGGCCATTCTTCTTATTCCGGATTTTCTTCTGGCTGATTTACTTTGCCATCTGCCTGCTGACAGAGCTGTACCTGTGGCGCAGCAGCCACAAGTCCAATGAATGACATACAAAAAGGAGACATCCGCGGATGTCTCCTTTGCTTTTGTCGTGACGGAGAAGTTCAATGCCTGCGCCGCTACCTCTGATCTCAGCCAATCAATTCAACGAGACCACAAACCCAGAGGCTCCCTCAGAAGAGGGAGCTGGCGAGACCGATGCAAATCGGGCGAGACTGAGGGAGTTGTGTCTCACTCACAAGTCTGTACAGAGATACAATTGATACGGAAGTGTTACACTTTAACTCCCTCCGTCTTCGACGCTTTGCGTCGAATCCACCTCCCTCCAAGAGGGAGGCTTTTGCTTTTTTCGTTACAATAACCTGCTACCATGAATTCTTCATTGGTGGGCAACTGCCGGACTGTTCGTCCGGCATGTTCGCCGCTCGCGGGAGCGAGCCACTAAGGTTTTCTTTTTCCTGCTTTTCTTTTCCTCAAAAACCCGTATTCCACATCTCGTTGGGTGGGCAACTGCCGGACTGTTCGTCCGGCATGTTCGCCGCTCGCGGGAGCGAGCTACTGAGGTTTTCTTTTGCCTACTTTTCTTTTCCTCAAAAAGAAAAGTATGGTTAGAACAGGTTACGAACACGATCCCAGAAGGTTTCCTTGGGTTCTTCCTGCTTGGTTTCGGTTTCTTCCTCTTCCTGTACGGCTTCTGCTGTACGCATGACAAACTTCGTGCTGGTTTCCGTCACAGAGTCCGGTGTACCGGAATAGCAGCCTGCTTCCTTGGCATAATCCTGCTGCTTTTCCAACAGCTTGGATGCTGTGCGCAGATTGGTCAGGGTCTCATTCTCCGTGATCTGGCTGATGCCTTCTTCATTGTACTGTATAATGCCATCACGCAGTTCACCTGAGCCATCTGCCAGCTGGGTGCCTGCCTCATCAAACTGCTGAATCGCAGACAGTACCTGTGTGCTTGCAGACTGCAATGCCTTCATGCCGTCATACAGGTCTCCGGCACCATCCTTCAGGGAACCGGCACCCTCATTCAACTGGCTGATACCGGAAGTCAGCTCCGGTACCTTGCCATTCAGGGACTGAAGTCCACCAGACAAGGTCTGTGCACCGGATGCCAGTGTACCGGTACCATCTGCCAGTGCTGCCGCACCGCCATACAGGGTCTTGGTACCAGATGCCAGCTGTGCTGCACCGGATGCCGCAGAGCTCACACCCTTCGTATATGCTGCAATACCATTATTCAGTGAAACAGCACCTTCCTCCAGCTTGGTGGTTGCGCCGCCTAACTGCTGTACCAAAGACTGGATGCCGCCATCAATCTGCTTATAACCGGAAGCTGCTTCATGCATGCCGCTGTCCAGTTGGGAAAGTCCTGACTGCAGACCGGACATGCTCTTGGACAACTGGGAAAGCTCGGACTGCATTGCCGCTGCACCAGCTGCAATCTTGCCAGCACCCTCTGCCAGCTGTGCACAGGAGGATGCCATACCATCTACGGTCTGCCGATTGGTTTCAAACTTGGTCAGAATATCCGAACCGCCTTCCATCGCCATCAATGCAGCCTTTTCACTATCGGTCAGCGAAACACCGGACTTTCCAGCCAGTGCATGCAAAGAAGATTCCAAGGTCTGTGCACCGGATGCAATGGATTCCAATGCCGCACTGGCACTGCTGATATCTGCATCCTGCAGTGATGCCATCACGGAATCCATCCCTGCTGCCAATGTGTTCAGACTGGACTGCATCTCTGCCGAGCCATCTATCAGCTTCGCTGCATCTCCATCCTCACCTAATGCTGCACCCAGCTGATTGAGTCCGTCTACCAGCTGCTGTGCACCGCCGGACAAATCCTTTCCACTGCCATCCAGCGTATCCAGACCACCGGACAGGCTTGCCGCACCATCCTTCACATCCGATGCACCGGATTTCAACTCATTCGCGCCGGAATCCACGGTTTTTGCACCATCTGCCACAGAATTTGCACCATCTGCCAGCTGTCCGGCACCATCTGCCAGCTCCGTGGTTCCCAGAGACAGGGTGCGCATACCGGATGCCAGCTGAGCTGCACCATTGTTCAGCAGGCCAGCACCGGAGGTCGCATCAATGATACCATCATGGAATGCCACATAGCTGGAGGACAACTGTCCCAGCTTCTCATCCAGTAAAGAACAGCCCTCTGCCAGCTCATCCGCACCATCAATCAACTGCTGTGTGGCATCTTTCAATTCATCCAGATCACCAAAGGCATCTTCCACATCAGTTCCTTCCAAATCCAGATCATCCAGATCGCCGGCACAGGCAAAATAAATCGTCGGCATTTCACCGTCAGTCATATCACAGGAAATGGTCACCTCATCCAGCATGGCATCAGTCAGATCAGAAAAATCCTCTCCCAACAAATCACCATAGGTATCCTTCATGCCCGGCATGGTGACAAATGCCACTACCTGTGTACTGCTGTCAGTTTCTACTTTACCGTTTTCTGCCTTTACATTGGCAAAATTATCGGTGGACAACATGGTACCCACTGCTGTGAAATAGGGACGGCAAATGGTATATGCCTTGCCATCTACCATAACCCGTTTGGTCTCATTGTTTTTCAGGGAAATCTTCATGACCAGATGTCCGCTGGCACCCTCCAGGTCTGCGGCATCCACTGTTTTCCCATCCAATGTATAGGTAATCGAAGCTTCCACCGGCATTTTTGCATCTGTGGTGCCCTGATAATATACATCATTACCATTGACATTCCAGGTCAATGCATTGCCGTTCTGCTGGGGCATCTCCTTGCCCTTCAGATTGACAATATCCTGCAGATTGCTGACATCCTCAAACTGCTGCAACCCTTCATCTGCATGCAGCCAGTTGCTGACCGTCTGATGCTTCACCGTGCCATCCGGCTCCAGGGTCGCATAAACCGTTTCATTTTTGATGGAAGCTGCCATGGCCGGTGTCCATGCACCGCAGGCAAGCAGGGCACCCATAAGGCCCGCTGTTACTCGATGTGATTGTTTCAATTTAAACACGCTCCTCTACATGTTCCAGCCAATGGCGGGTGGTTTTTTCAATCAATGGGGTGAACAAAATTAACATCGCAGGCAATACCAGCAGAATGACCAGCATGGAAATCATTGCACCGCGGCTGATGAGCAGACACAAGCTGCGGATCAGGTCAATCCTGGACAGGAAGCTCAGACCTACCGTTGCCGCAAAGAAGGACATACCACTGGTAATAATACTGGGTGCACAGGTCTCAATGGCAGTCGCTGCCGCCTCCTTGGGTGCCAGACCGTGATTGCGTTCCTCACGGAACCGGGTTGTCATCAGGATCGCATAATCCACCGTGGCACCCAATTGGATGGTACCCAGCACAATGCTTGCAATAAACGGAATGGTACTTCCTGTGAAATAAGGAATACCCATATTGACCATAATCGCACCCTCAATTGCCAGTACCAGCAGTGCCGGAATGGTAATGGAGCGGAAGGTAAGCAAAATAATCAAAAATACCGCCGCAATGGAAACAAAGGATGTCATATGGAAATCCCGGTCAGAGGTGACAATCAAATCCTTGGTCATCGCACCTTCACCGGTGAGCAGACCATCCGGATCATATTGTTTGATGATGTTCTCCAGATTGTTTACCTGTTCATTCATTTCATCGGTACCCGGCTTATATTCTGTGGTAATCATCACCATCCGATGGCCACCTGCATGGAACAGGCTGCTGATATTTTCCGGAATGGCTTCCTGGGGAATGCCTGCACCAATGAACTTTTCATAGCACAGGGAAGCCTTGACACCCTCTACCCGATCAAATGCCTTTGCCATGGATTTCATCTGGCTGCTGTCCAGTTCATCACTGACAATGACAAAATGATAGCTCGGCATACCAAAATCATCACTCAGCCGGTTGGTACCCGCAATACCGGTCAGATCCTGGGGCAGGCTGTCGGTCAGCGTATAGTACACATTGGTCAGGCTCTGTGCCCGGCCAAAAATCACGGCAACAATGACAAATGCTGCCAGAATCCCCTTGGGGTGTCCGGTGACAAACTTTGCCACACCGCCCATATGGGGAATCAATACCGGATGCCGGCTTTTTTCAATCCACCGGTCAAAATACATAATCAATGCCGGCAGGATAATCAGAGTACTCAGCACGCCCAGTGCCACGCCCTTTGCCATGACAATGCCGATATCCGCACCCAATGTCAGTGTCATGGTACACATGGCAAGGAAGCCGGCTATGGTGGTCAGGGATGAGGATAAAATGGAGGTACTGGTTTTACAAATGGCAGCCACCATGGCATCCTCATTTGATTTATCCTGTTTCTCCTCCTGATAGCGATGCAGCAGGAAAATACTGAAATCCATGGTAACACCCAGCTGCAATACGGCTGCCAGCGCCTCGGTAATATAGGAAATCTGTCCCAGGAAAATGTTGCTGCCGAAATTATAGGCAACCGGGAACAGAATGCCCAGCATAAAAATCAATGGCACGGCAGTATTTTCCAAAAACAGGAACAGCACAATCAGGCTGCAAATAACCGCACAGATGATATATTTTGGCAGTTCCTGCTGTACCAGCTCCTTGGTGTCCTCCAGAATGACAGACATACCGCCCAGAAAGCAATCCTTCCGCATGGTCTGTTTGATTTGTACAATGGCATCCATGGTCTGATCGGAAGCACTGGATTCATCAAACCGGACAATGAGCATGGTGGCATCATGTTTGCCATACAGCATCTCCTGTGCCTTTTCCGGCAGGATTTCCTTTGACACAGAGGCATCCAACGCATCATATACGCTGAACACGGTCTGTACACCCTGAATCTCTTTCAAATCTGCTTCCAAATCCTCTACATCGGAGGAATTCATTCCCTCCACCGTGAGAATGGCAGTGGACGCGATGTTGAAATCGTGTTCCAACAGCTGTTCCCCTTCCATGGATTCCAGATCAGACGGCAGATAGCTCAGGATATCGTAATTAATCCGTGTGCCGATGAAGCCGAAAACGGATAGGATCAGCAGCAATACGGCTGTTGCCAGCACCGTTCCACGGTGTTTGACAACAAATTTCGCTATACGTTCCATCCCACTTGAACGCCCCTTTTCTTGAAATTTTCGGTGTTTTCTCGCCGTTTTTTGATAAAATGACCATTCGTCATTTTTGTGTACCCAGTATAGTCCAAAAATGACCATTGGTCAATATGCATTTCGCCAGCTTTTGCCCCTCCAGAGAAATGACCATTGGTCATTTCTTCCGAATTGTATCATTTTCGTTTTCAGATTCTTGTCAAACCATGGGGAATTGGGCTATACTGGTGATAATACAATGATTCTGCGGGAGGCTGTCTGACCATGAGTGAAACGATAGACACAAAAAAAGAGGCAAAGAAAAGCAGCCTGCTGCAGGCTGCCCTTGACCTGTTTCTGGAAAAGGGTGTTTCCAAAACCAGCATCAGTGAAATTGCAGAGCGTGCCAATGTGGCAAAGGGTACCTTTTACCTGTATTTTAAGGATAAGGATGCCTTGCTGGAGCAGCTACTGTACCAATTAAGCTATGATATCATCCAGCAGGCATATGACTACACGGAGCAGCACCGTGCCGAGCAGTTCTGTGAGAATGTGATTACCTTTGCGGACTGGATCATTACCTATTTTGCGGAACATACGGACATCCTGCGTCTGGTTCGGCGGAATTTTTCCTGGCCCTCTCTGGAGCTGACCCTGACTTCCCCGGATACCAGTGACCCGCTGTGGAAGGCCATTGCCACCCGGCTGCACAATGCCTCCCTCCGGGATGTCCACAACCCACAGGAGCTGTTCAACATTATTTATATTATTGTTGAACTGTGCGGAACGGTCTGTTATACTAGCATCATTGAACAGCGGCCGGATACCATCGACAACATGAAGCCGCTGCTGTATACCATCATTCGGAGGATATTGCAATGACCAAGCCGGCATTGATTTTTGATATGGATGGTGTCATTCTGGACACAGAGCAGCTGGTACGCCGGAGCTGGAATCTGGCTGCCCGGGATTATGGCGCCGCTAACAGTGACCCGGTTTTTCTGCTCACGGTAGGAACCACCCGCAAGCATACCTGTGATATCCTGCGGGAGCATTACGGCGCAGATTTTCCTGCAGAAGAGTTTAATACAGCTCTCAGCAAGATTTATCATGAAATTGAAGCGGTGGAAGGGGTTCCGGTGAAACCCGGTGCCCGGGAGCTGCTGGAATGGGCCAAGCAGTCCGGCTTCCCTGTGGGTCTTGCTTCTTCCACCCGGCAGCCCATTGTGGAGCGGGAGCTGGGACGGGAAAACCTGCTGCAATATTTTGACTATGTACTGGGCGGTGACCGCATTGCCCGCAGCAAGCCCTTTCCGGATATTTACGAAACCGCCTGCCGTGAAATGCAGGTACAGCCTTCCAATGCCTTCGCCATTGAGGA
The DNA here is from genome assembly GCA_945872165.1 of uncultured Clostridia bacterium. Classification (GTDB taxonomy): domain Bacteria; phylum Bacillota; class Clostridia; order Oscillospirales; family Butyricicoccaceae; genus Butyricicoccus_A. Next base: position 9,392 of record CAMBYS010000019.1, read on the forward strand.
TTCCTATAACGGCATCCGTTCCGCCCATGCTGCCGGTATGATGCCGGTGATGGTACCGGATCTGCTTCCCCCTACCGAGGAAATGCAGCAGCTGAGCCGGGAAATCTTCGCTTCCCTGAGAGAATTCCATGCTTTTTTGGAAAAACAGTTCGGATAAAACCAGGTGAGGAAGCCGCTGATTGCCATTGCTGTATCCATGTCCCAACGATCAACCCATTTTTATCACCAGCTTCAGACCGGGAGAGCCCTTCTCCCGGTCTTTTTTTGTGCCTGACAGACCTTCTGTTTGTGCGACCGAATAACAAATGTCGTAATTTTACTGATTCACCACACTAAAATGTATCATATGTGCAATATCATTCTGTTTTCCCTATAGATTTAACAGATTTTATACTGAAACATTTCATACTGTTTTCAGAAACGCCGGACAATTTCTTCCATTCTTCCCCATTTACAGTTAAAATTCCTGCATAACAGGCATGGTAATCCTTCGTCTGTCCAGCCCGTTTTCCTGCCCTTTTCAAATGATTTTCGTGATTTTCAAACCGGCAGTCCTGTGCTTCTGTGCCTGCATGTTAAAAATACGCTATAGTTTTCAACCGGTTTTCATGTCTTTTTTTGCAGTTTCCCCGTATTTTCTCCAACTTTTTGAATTGAATCCTTCTTTTCCGCTGGAATAAAACGAGAAAATCCATATAGGTTTACTCTGATTCATCGGAATTTACCTACATATGCAGGATAGTCCTCTGTATTTCTGTCAAACTCGCAAAAATTCTGCCGTATGAAACTTTTATATTTCAGTGAATTTGCATCGTGACAAATGTTATAAAAAAGTCTATGATACTACTCGAAGAGAAACAAGTGACCGCCACACGCAAACACTTGGCTCTCTATTATCAGGATCCCGAATCCAGAAAGGAAGCGAATGTATATGGGCATCCTAGGCGAGTTAAACCAGATGGTTAAGGCAGGCCAGATTGATCAGGTCAATGAATATCTGAACGATGAGCTGACCCCGAACCACGACACACACAGTCACATCTCTGCGCACATCGGCATGAACAATCCTCGCACAGCCGGTGCTTACAGACGCGAAACCCATCATAACATGGAAGTGTCTATCGCTTCTTCCCGTTAAATCAGCTTTCACCTATTTTTTCATACCTATTTTTCCTATCTCTTTTCTTTGTAAAAAGCATCCCTGTGGGTATTCCCCTGCAGGGATGCTTTTTCGTTCCAGCTATTTTGCACTTCTTCAAAAAATATTAAGATTTTTATGCTATACTTTGTAAAGACGCCTTTGTATCCTATGACCATAGACAGCAAGGAGGAAACCGATGACATACCGTGTACTCGTCTGTGATGACGATCCCGCCATTGCCAGAGCAATCGGCATTTATCTTCGTTCCGCAGGCTATGAAGCCCTGGAAGCACATGACGGACTGGAGGCACTGGAGCTGTGCCGCAGCCAGACCATCCATCTGGTTATCATGGATATTATGATGCCGGGTATGGATGGCATGCGTGCCACAGAAATCCTGCGCCAGACACAGAATATCCCTGTGATTATGCTTTCTGCCAAAAGTGAGGATGTGGATAAAATTGACGGTCTGACCGTAGGGGCGGATGATTATGTGACCAAGCCCTTTAATCCGGCGGAGCTGATGGCACGGGTAAAATCCCAGCTGCGGCGTTATACCGCCCTGGGAGGCATGCAGAAGGAATCTGCTGATTCCGTCTACCGTACCGGTGAGCTGGTGGTGGATGACAATGCGAAAACCGTTACCGTTGACGGTGAACCGGTCAGCCTGACACCCCGGGAATATGGCATCTTATGTTTCCTCACCCGGCATGCCGGGCAGGTATTTTCCATTTCCCAGATTTATGAAGCCGTATGGAATGAACCTGCCTATAATCCGGGAAATACCGTTGCTGTCCACATCCGACGTATTCGGGAGAAAATTGAAATCAACCCGAAAGAGCCAAAATATTTAAAGGTGGTGTGGGGAATTGGCTACAAAATGGAAAAACTTCACCCGAAACAGCTGGGTTAAGGCTGTTGTATGGCTGCTGAGCCTGCTGATGGCAGGTGTGATGACATGGCAGACCATGGCATTCCTTCTTTATCTGGAAGAAAATGACCCTCCAATGGTGGACATGCGTATGCTGTCCAGTGAGACCCTTGCGGAAACCTATCTTGCGGAACAGTTATTTCATCCCGCTCAGGATCTGCTGTACCAGGCTGGCTACGGCAGTGATGAAACTGCCATCCGTGAAGGAAAATTTGTGCATACCGATCAATTGTACTACAATATCTATGATGCATATTCCTCTGCGGTGGATTACGAGGAAGAGGGAGAATATTCCGCTTCACTGACCAACCAGCCGCTGTATCCTGCCGAGGAAGGCAGTACCAACTATCTGACCGATGAGATGATTGACACCATCATCTCCACCCTGCGCAGGCCAGACGCAGATCCATTCTATATTGAGGCCTCTGACGCAGCAAACTTCCGCCAGTGGCTGACCCAGAACCGGGGCGTATACCAGTTTTACTGGCAGCAGCAGGTAGTTGCAAAGCTGGAGGAATACCGCAGTACACGGGACAACACGGAACTTTACAAACAGTTTGATTACGTGGTTTACTGCAAGGACAGCGATACCACGCTGACCAATGTATCCGAAGCAAAAGCAAAACAACTCAAAAATAAGGATTCCCGGTATCAGATGATCTGTATCATCACAGACGATGGGATACAGTTTTGGGATGACTCCGCTGACCCAAGGGTGCTGTCTGATATCAACCTGAAATACCAAAATTATCCGGATTATGACGATGAGGATGAGAAAAACAACACCTTTCATGCCGGTGACACAGCCTACCTTGCCCTGAAACCCTCCGCATTACAGGAAATGCAGAACGAGTGGTCGGAAACCCGCAGCCAGTTGATCCAGCTGCTTGGCGTGGACTGCTCCGCCGGTTTGATTTTCCTGATCTGTCTCATCCTGCTGTGCTTCGGCGCAGGACGAAAGCCGGATGACTCCAAGGCATATCTTGTGGGATTTGACCGCATCTGGGCTGAGGTGCTGTACAGTGTATACTTTATCCTGTTCGGTCTGTGGTGCAGCATGTTTGTCCTGATCTGGGATAATCGGGCATATCTGTCTGACCCAATGAAATATGGCATTGCAATCAGCGGTACGGTGGCCTTTGCCGCGGTCTCTCTGGTGCTGCTGACCTCCCAGGTACGGCGCATCAAGGCAAAGCAGTGGCTGGATGGCTTCCTGCTCTGCCGGCTGTTCAAAAAATATGTGATGCGCTCCGTGCGCTGGCTGGCACAGCAGTTCGGCAAAACACCTCTGCGGCAGAAAATCATTCTGCTTGCCATCCTGCTTCCGCTGCTGTGTATGTTCTGGTTTACCATCCCGTTTATTATTGCCGGACTGCTGTATTTCGGCATGCGGGAAGCTGACAGCTTTGAAGCAGTCACCCATGGTGCCCATGAGATCCGTACCGGCAAAAGTGATACCCATATTGACCTGAAGCATGGCAGTAAGGAGCTGCTGGCACTGGCTGATGATCTGAACAGCATTTCTGAAGGTCTTGGCGAGGCGGTGGACACAGCGGTAAAATCCGAACGGCTGAAATCCGAACTGATTTCCAATGTCTCCCACGACATCAAAACACCGCTGACCAGCATCATCACCTATATTGATCTGCTGAAAAAATGTAATATCACAGACCCGGCAGCACAGGAATATCTGTCCGTCCTTGACCAGAAGGCCCAGCGTCTGCGTACCCTGACCACAGATTTATTTGATGCATCCAAGGCAACCAGCGGTGCCATGAAGCTGCACTGTGTTCAGACAGACATGGATGCCCTGCTCCGGCAGTCCCTGGGGGAACGGTCGGAATCCATTGAAAAAGCCGGTCTGGATATCCGTATTCTGTCTCAGGCACCAACCTATGTCTATGCAGATGGTCAGCTACTGTGGCGCATTCTGGATAACCTGATTGCCAACTGTACCCGATACGCACTGCCAAACAGCCGGGTATATATTACCATTGAGCCTGACGGCAGTATGGTCACACTGACGATGAAAAATATCTCGGCAGTGGAGCTGAATATTTCAGCTGATGAACTGATGCAGCGGTTCACCCGGGGTGACCGCTCCCGCCATACCGAAGGCAGCGGTCTTGGCTTATCCATTGCTCAGAGCCTTGCCGAGCTGATGGGCGGCAGCTGCCATGCGGAAATTGACGGTGACCTGTTCAAGGCAATGGTTTCCATTCCCAAATGGGAGGACTGCAAAGCAACCGAATAACCGTGCATACTGCACGATACATGCATGATAAAAGCCGTCGCAGGCTGCTCCGAAAAAGGGCACTGCGGCGGCTTTGCTGTACGCAATTGACAGGGTTTGTCCCATCTGATCTATCATCAATCTGGTTCTCTTGCTGACCAGATAAAAAAAGAAGCAACCGCCTGACCCTTCCAAAGATGGCGATTGCTTCAATATCTTTCTATGGGACAGCCGTTGCCGGTATGTCTCCCTTTGTTATATTCAGAATAGCACGGATTTCTGTACCTGTCAAATGAGCATTATTCCCGCAGAAAAGCAGCATCTGCCTTGCTGCCGGTTGCCAGTACGGAGCATGCCTTTGTCAGGTCGATATCTCCCCCTTCTACACGGCTGATTTTGCCGCCTGCCTCACGGACAATCAAGGATCCTGCCGCATAATCCCATGGCTGTAAACGAAGCTCAAAATACAGCTCCGCACGTCCGGCAGCAATCGAGCATAAATCCAATGCCGCAGAACCCGAACGGCGGATATCCATGGAACGGTCAAAGGCTTTGCGCAGCAGGCGGAAGGAATCGTCAATCAGCTCCGGATAATAGGACGAGGAACCATACAAGGTCAGTCCCGCCTCCAGCGGCTGGTCAGATACATGAATAGGCCTTCCGTTGCAATATGCACCCTTTCCCCGCTGTGCAGTAAACATTTCATCCAGATAAGGGTTATATACCAATCCCAGTTCCACAGCGCCGTCCTGTGTCATGGCAACGGAAATGGCACTGGCTTTGTAATCCTTTACAAAATTGGTGGTGCCGTCAATCGGGTCTACAATGAATGCCTTACCTGTGGCAATGGACTCATGTACATCCTCTTCCTCACCCACAAAATGTGCCTCCGGTACCAGCTCCAGCAGTCTTTCCTTCAAAATCTCCTGCACAGCTTTATCATATTTTGTGACAAGATTGTTGCTTCTTCCCTTGGTTTCCACATCTGCCCGGGAACGGTCTGCCTGCAGCATCAGCTGTCCACACTCCCGCATCACCTGCCGGATCTGTTCGATTAACATGGTATGATACACTTCTTTCGTTTTTTTCTTATCATAGCACGGGGAATACCTGCCTGTAAACCTCTCCTGCCGGGGCAAGCCGTCAGTTTGCGCAAGATATTGCTAGTTTCCTGCCATTTTCTCTGTTATAATAGGATTATCCGATAAGAGAGGTGATTTTATGCGGCAAGCTGCTCACTGGGAACGGCGTATTCCGATCTATCTGATTGGCATGTTTCTGATGACCATTGGTGTCAATTTATCTGTGCTTTCCGGACTTGGTGTCTCCCCGATTGATACCATTCCCTATATTCTCAGTCTGATTCTGCAAAAAAGTCTTGGGTTATGTTCTACCCTTGTGTTTTCTGTATATATTGTGCTGCAGATTCTCATTTTGCGCCGGAAATTCCAGTGGAAAAATCTGCTGCAGATTGTGATTTCCATTATCTTCGGCTGGTTTGTCAGCATATCCGGTATCCTAACCGGTTTACTGCCCGCAGATCCGGTGTATCCGGTCAAATTCCTGTATATGCTGTGCAGTATCCTGTTTCTCGGTACCGGTATTTTTCTGTATGTTGCCACCGATATCCTGTCCATGCCGGCAGACGGTGTAGCTCTTGCCCTGGCAGAGGTCACCGGCAAACCCATGTCCATCTGTAAAATCTTTTTCGACTGGTCGGTGGTAGCGCTTACCGTCATCCTTTCCCTGACCCAGCTGCACAACATCAGCGGTGTGCGGGAAGGTACTTTTATTGCTGCCTTCGGCGTTGGCATGTGCATCCGGTTCTGGGAACGGCATCTCACCGATCCTCTGCACCAGTTCCTGTTTCCGCAAAAATCATCAAATGCCTCATAACATACGAAAAAATGCTCCCTTTCTTCTGTGAAGGGAGCATCTTTCTTTTACGGATGTTTGTCCTCTGCATGTTTCTGTTCATACTGGTGCAGGGAGCCTTCTGTCATATGGGACAGAGCTGCCACACGCTCGTTGACCATATCCCACATGCACATAGGCAAATGATCCCGATGTCCCCGATGAATGGTGACACATTCAAAGCAATTGCCATGATGGGGGCAGCTTTCCGGACAGGGACAGTGATCCCCACTCTCCCGTACCTGACGCAGAAATTCCATTTTCATTTCATAGGCTTCCTGTTTGAAGCCCTGCTGATCCAGCTCATTCTGCCGGATTGCCAGTTCATTGCCGTCAATTTTCATGCTGTCTCTCTCCTGTCTCTTGTGATGTTGCATTTCTGCACCAGTTTTATGATACCATTACAGCCGTCTTCCGTCAATGGCAATCACCTGCACCCGTACCGGAATCTCTTTGCCGCTTTGTTCCACCGCCTTTTGTACCATGGCAGTCAGTCCGCCGCAGCAAGGTACTTCCATACGGACAACAGTAATCGAACGGATGTCATTGTGCTGTAAAATAGCTGCCAGCTTGATACTGTAATCCATATTGTCCAGCTTAGGGCATCCGATTACGGTGACATGATCCCGGATAAAATCATGATGGAAATTGCCATAGGCATAGGCGGTGCAGTCCGCAGCAATCAACAGATCACAGCCCTGAAAATAAGGTGCATTGGGTGCTGCCAGCTTGAGCTGTACCGGCCACATGGTCAGCTGGCTGGGAACTTCTCCTGCGGTCATCTCCTGTCTGGGTGCCATGGCATGCATACGAGAACCCGGACATCCGCTCTGCTTTCGCTGTGCCATATGCTGTTTTACTGCTTCTGCGTCATAAGGCATGGTTTCCTTTTCGATAAAGGAAATGGCGCCAGTGGGACAGTTGGGCAGGCAGTCTCCCAATCCGTCACAATAATCCTCCCGCAGCAGGACAGCCTTTCCGTTTTCCAGTCCGATTGCTCCCTCATGGCATGCATGGACACACAGTCCGCAGCCATTGCATTTTTCCTGATCTATCGTAATAATTCTTCGTTTCATCTGTGTTTTCCTCCTGTCTGCCAGTATTTTGCTGTTGCAGTGATTGAATATCTGTATTATACTGCAACCAATGGATTGATTCCGTTGGTTTTACAACGAATCTCTATGATTTTATCTGATTTTTTCCGAAAGGAGTATCCTATGGAGGAAATGACTTCCATTTTACGCAGCTGCTGGCTGTTTCAAGGATTGACAGACACGGAACTGAAACAGGTCCTGCACTGTATTCCCTCCCGCCGCCAGTCCTATCGTAAAGGGGAAATTTTGTTCCACACCGGCGATTCATTTTCCCAGGCAGGCATTGTCCTGCAAGGCGGGCTGCATATTTTCCGGGAGGATTTCTGGGGCAACCAGATGATCCTGTCTGACTGCGGTCCCGGCGATGTATTCGGCGAGGTGTTTGCCTGTCTGCCGGACAGTACCACGGATGTTTCCGTACGTGCTGTGTCCGATTCCCAGGTTGTCTATCTGGATGTCCCGCACCTGCTCACGGTATGTCCCAATGCCTGTCCCTTCCATTCCCGGCTGATTCGCAACTTTATCACGGTTCTGGCACAGAAAAACCGCACACTCAGCCGAAAAATCCATCATCTGACCCAACGCGGTATCCGTGGCAAGCTGCTTTCCTATCTGTCCGAACAAAGTGCTCTGCTGGGCAAAACCACCTTCTCTATTCCTTATAACCGGCAGCAGCTGGCGGATTATCTGTCGGTTGACCGCAGTGCCCTGTCTGCCGAACTGGGACGCCTGCAGCAGGAAGGCATCCTGTCTTTTCACAAAAATGTGTTTACACTGACACAGAGGGATTAAACGCCTTTTAAACGCCGGAAAATGGCGAAAAATAAGCCGGAATCCACGGATTCCGGCTTTGTTGTTTTCATCAGGTTTTATGCGATCTTGGAGATCATGGTTGCGGTCTGTGCACGGGTAGCTGTTCCCTGCGGATTCAGCTTGCCCTTGTTATCGCCGCTCATTACGCCGCTTGCAACTGCCCAGTTGATTGCATCATATGCATAATCATAAATCATGTCCGCATCCACAAATCTTGCGTCCAGATCTATGGTTGCTGCTGCCGGCTGATTCTTGTAATTATACAGAATCAACGCCAGATCCTGACGGCGGATTGCCTTGCCTACGCCAAAGGTACCATTTGGATAGCCATTGACCACACCATTCTGAGATGCCCACATGACTGCATTGGTATACCACTTGCCTGCCGGCACATCAGAGAATCTTGCTTCATAGGATACAGACGGCTGACCTGCCATGCTGTACAGAATCTGTACAAACTGCTCACGGGTTACCTTGTTGTTGGGGCCAAAGGTCACGCAGTCAGTACCTACCATGTAATTCTTGTCATATACCTTCTGGATGTATTCTCTGCCCCAGAAATCGCCCGGTACATCGTAGTAGGGCAAAATTCTGGAGCTGGAAATGACAGACAGTCTGGGATAGGTGAACCAGGTATAGAAGTCTGCATCATCCAGATAGTGTCCGTCGGTATTGTTGACGGTCTTGCAGAAATAATTCTTGGTTCCCGAGTCATCGTTCCAGGTAACGTCCATACCGGTCCAGTAATTGCCATACCGCAGGTTGTTCCACATATGCCATCCGCTGTCGCTGACAACATTGGTAGCCTGAATGCCTACCTTGCTGCACAGCAGCTGGAATGCTCTGGAGTAGCCCTCACAAACCGGACCCTTGACACTGCTGTTGGAGCTGCTCAGAATCGCACCTACAGAGGACCAGGGTGTGCCGGAAATTTTTTCTGCATAATAATCCGCACTGGAGGGAGAGTTTCCCGCATCACCATTATAGCTGTTGTGAGAGCACAGCCAAGCGTCAAAGTACTTGATCTTGTCATATGCACGGCTGTATACGCTGGCACCCTTGACAATCTCAGCCACCTTGTTATCCAGCTGAGTTTTCAGGCTCTTACGTGTGCTCAGGGAGGTAAAGCCTGCACGGAACATCGGCACCAAATAAATGGTCAGCTGAGAGCCATCTCTGATCCATCCCATGGAGCTGTAGCCATTGGAATAGAACATCTCCGGACAATCCATATCCAAGCTGCGGTAAACCACCCAGCCGCAGTCGATTGACAGCGCTCTTACCTGGCTGTCGGTATAGTTGTATGGAATTGTCAGTGTTACGCCCAGATTTCTCAGGCTCATCAGATTTTCATTAAACACCGCACCGCTGGTACCCTTCAGGATATCTGCCTTGTATCTGTCGTACATTTTCTTCATGGCTGGACCAACAACCACCTTGGTGCTGTTGCCGCTTGCCTGATACCGCAGATTATTCAGCTGTGCACCATAGCTTGTAAAAGAAGATGCACGGGAAGTTGTGGTCATTCCGCCGTTTTCCTCGCTAAGTGCCACTTCTTCGCTGTAATTCTTGCTGTAGGTGAAGAGTTCTCCCTCGCTGCCTGCAACGCTCTTCTCATGCTGAGCCTGGGACAGGATTTCCGGTTCATATACATTGCTGTCATTTGCGGAGGCAACCGTCAGCGTACCGCTCTGACATGGTGCTTCCGCATACAGGCTGCTGATTGCTGATTCGGTCGTTTCCGGTACAGCCTGGTCTGTTTCTGCTGCAAAAGCAGTGGGAATACAGCTGCACGCCAGTACCATTGCCAGTACATACGCTGTCAATCGTTTTTTCATACGATCCCTCTTTTCTTGTTTTGGTTTTAATATTGTACCATATAACCAGAAAATTGTCCATCATTTCCCGGACTTTGTTTTGATTTTACCAAACAATTTTCATCAAAAAAGAGCACACTGCAGCGTATGCAATGCACTCTTCCTATCATTCCTGTTGTGTCAGAGAATCTCGTACTTTTCACTCATCAGTGTAACCAATACAGCCTTCTGGGCATGCAGGCGGTTTTCTGCTTCCTCAAAAATCTCATCCGCATGCTCCTCCAGCACCTCCGCGCTGATTTCTTCCCCGCGGTATGCCGGCATACAGTGCTGTACCATGACGCCTTCCTTGCA
>CAMBYS010000020.1 GCA_945872165.1 uncultured Clostridia bacterium
ATGTTCTTCCTTTATCCATGAAACAGGAATCCGAAGAGCCTGCGGAACAATCCCTGTTTAGGCGGTTCCTTTTCCGTCTTTTCGTCATCGGCAGCACGCAGCATCTGCATGGTGCGCTCGATCTCCTGTTCCTGCCGCTGTTCCTTTTCCCCTTCTTGGGGCTCTTTTGCCGCCAGTACCGGCGCATCTTCCGCATCATGGGTAAAGTAATCATACAGCACCATCTGGCTGTTGATGGAACGTTCTCCTTCTCCGCGTTCCACACGCTGATAGGTACCATCCGGCTGCATCAGCCAGGACTGACAATTGTCCTGTTCCAGGGTTTCTATGATATACAGCAGCTGTCTGCGGATTTCCGGTGATTTGGGTTCCGCAAAAATTTCCACCCGGCGCTGGGTATTGCGGTTGAGCAGGTCACCGGAGCCCAGGAAAATCCGCTGCCGTTCTCCTTCACCAAAGACAAAAATACGGGAATGTTCCAGATACCGTCCCAACAGGGCACGGATTGTAATATGTTCCGTATATCCCTCAATGCCCGGACGCAGGCAGCAGATGCCCCGGATGTACAGATGGATTTCCACTCCTGCCTGAGAGGCTTCCACCATTTTTTCCATGATACCGATATCATTGAAGGAATTGACTTTCATTGCTACATAACCGTGACCGCCCTGTTTCTGTACCGCAATTTCACGATCCAGCAGCTCCAACACATGGGAACGATAGCAATGGGGCGCCACCCACAGGGCATCCGTCTGTTCGGTAATCTCACCAATGGCCAAGTTATTGAATACCCGAATGGCATCCCGGCCTACAGCCGCTTCATTGGTGATAAAGCAAAGGTCCGTATATTGCTCCGAGGTTTTTTCATTGTAATTGCCGGTGCCCACCTGGGTGGTATAGCTCACATTGCCGGCTTTATCCTTCCGTGTGATGACACAAAGCTTGGCATGCACCTTATAATCGCTCAAGCCATAAATGACACGGCAGGAAGCCTGCTCCAGAATCGCAGAATAGTCAATGTTGCTCTGTTCGTCAAAGCGTGCCCGCAGCTCCAGCATACACAGCACATCCTTCCCCCGGTCTGCCGCATAACACAGAGCAGAAACCACCTGGCTGTGTCCTGCCAGACGATACAGGGAAATCCGGATGGAAACAACCTCCGGGTCATCTGCTGCCTCATACAACAGGTTGAGAAAGGGGGTATAGCTATGGAAGGGATAGGACAGCAGGATTTCCTGCTCTGCCAGCTGCCGGATAGGAATGTTTTTATGATAGGAAGCCGGAACCTGAGGCTTGCGTTCCGGATAGAACAGGGATGCATCCAGCTTGTCTATCTTCCCCGGGAGCGAGAAGCCAAATCCGAAATCCAATGGTATGTTCTGTACAAATACACTGGCCTTCTGTACCTCCAGATGCTCGCTCATATATTTTTGAATTTTATCCGACTGCCCGGACAATTGCAGGCGGACAGCAGACAGGCGCCGGCGTTTTTTCAGCAGCTCCTGCATAACGCCCCGGAAATCCATTTCATAATCCAGCAGAGCTTCATCCACAGCAATATCCGCATTGCGGGTCACCCGCACCGTAGCCCGCTCCACAATTTTCTGTTTGGAAAACAGCTGTTCCAGCGAATATTCCACGATATCACAGGTAAAGAATATTTTAATGCGGTCATCCAGATTGACCACAAAATAATCCGGCAAATGACCGATGGGAATGATGCCAAACCGTTCCCCGCCATTTTTGGTAATATGGCAGGATACCACATATTTTTCCTTATTGCGCAAAAACGGGAAGGGATGATGCCGATCCACAATCTGCGGTGACAGCAGCGGTTTGATTTCGGTATCAAAATATTTCCGGGTAATGATTTCTTCCATTTTGCTCAGCTTTCGGAAATCAACAAAATCAATGCCCTTCTGTTCCAGTTCAGTTTTCAGGGACTGGTACATCTCCTCTGACATCGGTTCAAAGGAATGCACCATCTCCAGCATATGCTGTACCTGCTGCGCAGCATTCCATCCGGTTTTGTCATCCAGCTTGTCCGGATCCATAATGCTCTGATCGGTCAGCGAACCCACGCGCACCATAAAAAACTCATCCAGATTGGAAAAGTAAATTGCCGCAAATTTCAACCGCTCAAACAGCGGCACATCTGCCCGCAATGCCTCAGAAAGGCACCGTTTATTAAATTCCAGCCAGCTTAATTCCCGGTTAACCAGCAAATCCTTGGGAAGCATATCTGCCGCCCTCCTTCTCTCTCGTCTGCCTCACAGGCAATTTCTGCATTATTATTTATTATAACGCAAATTCACCTTTTTTTCGAGTTATTCTTGGTAATTCTCCACATTATTTTTCCAAAATTTCCAGCCATGCCACCAAAAGGTGTCAAATAAGCACAAAACAGACAAAAAAAGCCGGAAAACAGAAGTTTCCTTCCATTTTCCGGCTTATCATCAGAATATTACATGCTGACGAAGCAATGCATTATTCAAACTCAATCGGATCAATATGCCAGATGTTGTCAGCGTAGTCCTTAATGGTACGGTCAGAGCTGAACTTACCTGCGTTGCAGATGTTTCTCCAGCACTTTTCTGCAAATGCATACTTATCCTTGTAATCGTTGTTCAGGCGCAGCTTGGTGTCAACATAGCTCTGGAAGTCATACATCAGGAAGTACTTATCCGGATGGCTCTGACCCCAGTCAACATTGTGGATGATGGAATCATACAGTTCCTTGAACAGGCCTGTGCCGCCGTCATCCAGCGTGCCGTTGACCAGTGCTTCCATGACGCGCTTGATCTTCGGATCGTTGTTGTAGATGTGATACGGGATATACTCGCTGTTGTCAGCCTGCTCGATCTCTTCTACGGTACCGCCGAAGATATACTCGTTCTCGATACCTGCTTCCTGTGCAATTTCCACGTTTGCACCGTCCAGGGTACCCAGGGTAACCGCACCGTTCAGCATCAGCTTCATGTTGCCGGTACCGGATGCCTCTGTACCTGCGGTGGAAATCTGCTCGGATACGTTAGCAGCTGCAACCAGCTTCTCAGCGTAGGATACGTTGTAGTTCTGGACAAAGATAACGCGGATTTTGTCACGTACCTGGCCATCGTTCTCAACCAGACGTGCAATCTCGTTGATCAGCTTGATGATGCCCTTTGCACGTGCATAGCCCGGAGCAGCCTTTGCACCAAAGATAAAGGTGGTCGGATGGAAGTCCTTGATGGAGCCATCCTTCAGGCCAAAGTAGATATACAGGATAGACAGAGCGTTCAGGAACTGACGCTTGTACTCATGCAGACGCTTGATCTGGATATCATAGATAGAGCCGCGCAGCGGAGCAGTGCCGTCATGCTTCAGCATGAACAGAGCCAGCTGATGCTTCTTCTGGTGCTTGATTTCCCAGAATTCATCCAGAATTGCCTTATCATCCGCATACTTCTCCAGCTTCTTCAGCTGAGACAGATCGGTAACCCATTCGTCAGAGCCCAGCAGGCGGGTAATCATAGCGGACAGCTCGCGGTTGTTCATTGCCAGCCAGCGGCGCTGGGTGATACCGTTGGTCTTGTTCTGGAAGCGCTCCGGCCACATCTCATAGAAGGAATGCAGGGTGCTCTTCTTCAGGATTTCGGTATGGATGGCAGCTACACCATTGACATAGCTGGAACCGTACATTGCCAGGTTTGCCATGTGAACCATGTCATGCTTGATGATCTGTACATCCTGAATGAAGTCCGGATGACGCTGCTGACGATACAGCTCGTCAATGAACATGTTATTGATGCGCTCGATGATGTCGTAAATTTCCGGCACAACAGCGATCAGCAGATGCTTGTTCCACTTCTCCAGTGCTTCCGGCAGGATGGTGTGGTTGGTGTAAGCGAAGGTCTTCTGTGCAATCTTCAGTGCCTGCTCAAAGCTTACGCCTTCATAGGTAGTCAGCAGACGAATCAGCTCCGGAATGGAGATAACCGGATGGGTATCATTCAGCTGAATGGCATTGAAATCAGCAAAATGAGAGAAATCATTGCCGTGAACCTTTTTGTAATCCTTGATGATGTCCTGCAGGGACGCAGAGCAGAAGAAATACTGCTGCTTCAGGCGAAGCTTCTTACCTTCATCTGTGGAGTCATTCGGATACAGTACACGGGAAATATCCTCTGCACGGTTCTTTTCACGTACCGATGCTTCATAATGCTGTGCATTGAATTCGTTGAAATCGAAGGAAGAAATCGGTTCTGCCTGCCACAGACGCAGGTTGCCGATGTTCTTGGTACCATAACCGATAACCGGCAGGTCATACGGTACAGCGCGGACAGTCTGGTCAGCGAACTTAACCAGAACAGCCTCGGAATCCACGCGGATGCTCCAGGGATCGCCGAAACGGGTCCAGTCATCCGCAGTCTCCATCTGGAAACCGTCCTGAATGTACTGCTTGAACAGGCCGTACTTGTAGCGGATGCCATAGCCATCCAGCGGCAGCTCCAGCGTTGCAGCGGAATCCAGGAAGCAGGCTGCCAGACGGCCCAGGCCGCCATTGCCCAGAGAAGCATCCTCTACTTCTTCCAGATCTGCCAGATTCAGGCCGCGCTCCTTGAACATCTTCTCTACTTCATCGTAGATGCCCAGGCACAGCAGGTTGTTGTAAATCGCACGTCCAATCAGGAACTCCGCAGACATGTAGTACGCATGACGCGCAGTCGTATGCAGCTTCTTGCTTTCTTTCCAGGAATCTGCAATCTGGGACATGATCGCTTTTGAAAGAGCATGGTGCAGGTCCTGTGCGTTGGCCTCGTCAAGATTCTTGCAGAGGTCACTCTTCAGGTACACTTCAATGTCTTCCATAAGTTTGGTACAATTCATTGTGTGTGAAAACCACCTTTCTGATCGGTAAGCAATTCGGGTTTCCCGCATCAGCTGCAGGATCTGATCCTGTAACCCCTTTCCCATAAAAATTACAGTCCCAATCAACCCATATATCGCAATGCTATTATTATACCATATTATTCCGTTCTTTCAACAAAAAACTGCGTCAAAAGAAAGATTTTATCGTTCATGTATAATTTTTGTAACAATGGACTGAGATTTTCGTTACAATTCCACGCCATGATTTTGCTTTTTCCGGGCACGCAGCCCCTCTTGTCATCCGCGAAAAAAAACTGATTTCCCCCCTCTTGACAAATTCACGGCAGTGTGGTAGGGTTAAAGCAATAAAGTAAACCGTTGATCGAGAGAAGTACGCTTCGTGAAGCGCGCACAGAGAGCTGCAGGTGGTGGGATTGCGGCGGCGTGGATACTGCGGAATGGACTCGTGAGGGCAGCCCAAACGTCTTTGGCCAGTAGGCGCTGACGGCATCCGGCCGTTATTCCGGAACGCACATGATAGTGTGCGGCGAGTGGTCGGTTCTTTCAACAGGATCGGCAATATGGGTGGCACCGCAGAAGCACGATGGCTTTTGTCCCAGAGAGAGTAAATCTCCAGGGATGAAGGCTTTTTTTGTTGCCCATTTCCCGCCGCAGAACACAGAAAGGAAGAACCATACTATGTTAAGACCATCTGCTTCGGAAATTCAATCTTATGCGGAACAGTATTCCATGATTCCATTGTGCCGCGAAATTTATGCGGATGTTACCACACCGATTGCGCTGCTGCGTAAAATCGCCCAGGTATCCGACCGCTATTTTCTTCTGGAAAGCGTGGAGGGCGGCGAGCGTTGGGGCCGGTATTCGTTCCTGGGTTATGATCCGATTGTGCACATTGTGTGCAAGGATCATGTGGTAACCACAGAATATACCGATGGCCGTCCAGCTGAAACCGTCACCACCGATCAGCCCAATGAAATCCTGCGCAGCCTGATGGCCCAGTACCAGGCTCCCCGTATCGAAGGCTTCCCGCCCTTTACCGGCGGTCTGGTAGGCTATTACGCTTACCGCATGATCGGCTATGCAGAGCCTACCCTGCAGCTGCGCTCCAGTGATGTGGATGACTTCGACCTGATGCTGTTCGACAAGGTCATTGCTTACGATCATCTGTCCCAGAAAATCAACGTCATCGTCAACATGAAAACCGATGCCATTTTGGAGAATTACGGTACAGCACGAGCTGAAATTGAGAAAATGATTCGCCTCATCCGTGAGCCCATGCCCCTTCCGATTGTCCGCAATCACTGCAAGCCGGAATTTACCTGCAATGTGACGAAGGAAGAATACTGCGATATTGTCAACAAAACCAAGCAGTATATTATTGACGGTGATATTTTTCAGGCTGTGCTGTCCCGCCGCTTTGAAACCCCTTATACCGACAGCCTGCTGGATGCCTACCGCGTCCTGCGCACCACCAATCCATCCCCCTATATGGTTTACCTGCACCGGGATGACATTGAACTGATGAGCACCTCTCCGGAAACCCTGGTCCGCCTGCGGAATGGACGGCTGTCCACCTTCCCGGTTGCCGGTTCCCGCCCGAGAGGCGCTACTAAGGAAGAAGATCTGGCACTGGAAGCTGACCTGCTGTCCGATGAAAAGGAACTGGCAGAGCACAATATGCTGGTGGATCTGGGCAGAAATGATATCGGAAGACTGTCTAAATTCGGTTCGGTGGAGGTCACCGATTATCAGATGATCCACCGCTATTCCCGTATTATGCACATTACTTCCGTGGTGGAAGGCAACATTAAGCCGGAAGTTGATGCTTTTGATGCCATTACCACCCTGCTCCCTGCCGGTACCCTGTCCGGCGCACCGAAAATCCGTGCCTGTGAGATCATCGAGGAACTGGAGCCCTGTGCCCGGGGCGTATATGGCGGTGCACTGGGTTATGTGGACTTTACCGGCAATATGGATACCTGTATTGCCATTCGCATGGCAGTCAAGAAAAACGGCCGTGTAACCGTACAGGCAGGCGGCGGTATTGTGGCGGATTCCATTCCGGAAAATGAATATCTGGAATCCCAGAACAAGGCTGGTGCCGTGATTTCCGCCATTGAACGTGCAGCGGAAGTGGATGCAGACTGAGAGGTGAACCAACATGCTTTTACTGATTGATAACTATGACAGCTTTTCCTATAACTTATATCAGATGTGCGGTACCATCCAGCCGGATATCCATGTTGTCCGCAACAATGCCATTACACTGGAGGAAATCCGTGAGCTGAATCCTGACCGCATCATCCTGTCTCCCGGTCCCGGCCGCCCCTGTGATGCCGGCATCTGTGAGGACGTCATCCGGGAATTTAAGGGGAAAATCCCGATTCTGGGCGTCTGTCTGGGACATCAGGCCATTTGTGAGGTCTATGGCGGCAAGGTAACCCATGCCCGCCGTCTGATGCATGGCAAGCAGAGCATTGTTTCCCTTGACCATGCCTGCCCTCTGTTCCGCGGTCTGCCGGAGGAAATTCCGGTGGCACGTTACCATTCCCTCATCGGCACGGAACTGCCGGATACACTGCAAATTGTTTCCACCGACAGTGTGGGTGAGGTCATGGCAGTGATGGATGCAGAAAACAAGGTCTTTGGCCTGCAATTCCATCCGGAATCTATTCTTACCCCCCAAGGCAATGTCCTGCTGGAAAATTTCCTGTCTGATACACTTTGATTGTTACGTTTGTAAAGGAGTCTTATCATATGATTAAAGAAGCAATTACCAAAATCGTCACCAGAGAAGACCTGACCTATGACGAAGCATATACCGTGATGAATGAAATCATGAGCGGTGAATCCACCCCCACACAGAATGCCGCATTTCTCGCTGCCCTGTCCACCAAGAGTGCCAAGGCAGAAACCGTAGATGAAATTTCCGGCTGTGCCGCTGCCATGCGTGCCCATGCTATTAAGGTAGACACCGGTGATATCGACTGTCTGGAAATTGTCGGCACCGGCGGTGACCGCTCCAACTCCTTTAATATCTCCTCCACTGCTGCCATTGTCATCGCGGCAGCCGGTCAGCCCGTTGCCAAGCACGGCAATCGTGCCGCTTCCTCCAAATCCGGTGCGGCAGACTGTCTGGAAGCTCTGGGCGTCAACATTGACCAGTCCCCGGAAAAATGTGTTTCTGAGCTGAGCACGGTAGGTCTGTGCTTCTTCTTCGCACAGAAATATCATACCTCTATGAAATATGTGGGTGCCATCCGCAAGGAACTGGGCTTCCGCACCGTATTCAACATTCTTGGACCGATTACCAACCCGGCAAGCCCCTGCTATCAGCTGCTGGGTGTCTATGACGAATATCTGGTAGAACCGATGGCACATGTTCTGTCCAATCTGGGTGTGCGCAGCGGCATGGTAGTATATGGACAGGATCGCATGGATGAAATCTCCATCAGTGCTCCCACAACGGTCTGTGAATTTAAAGATGGTGACTATAAAACCTATACCATCCAGCCGGAGGACTTCGGCTTTGCCCGTGGAAGCAAAGAGGATATCGTAGGCGGTTCCGCAGAAGAAAATGCACAGATCACCAGAAATATCCTGAATGGTACTGAACAGGGTACAAAGCGCAATGTGGTACTGATGAATGCCGGTGCTGCACTGTATATCAGCGGCAAGGCTGCTTCCATTGCTGACGGTATCAAGCTGGCAGCAGAAATGATTGATTCCGGCAAGGCTATGGCGACACTGGAAGCCTACATTGCCGCATCCAATGCGTAAGTTTTTTGGGTAAACCATCATGATTTTAGACGAACTTGCAGGCTATGCCCGTGTCCGTGTGGCAAAGGACAAAGAAGAAAATTCCATCGAAGTATTACAGGAGCTTTGCTGTAACAGCAACGCACATCCCAACCGTCCCCGTTTCTGCTTTGAGCAGGCGCTGCGGCAGGATGGTCTGTCCTTTATCTGTGAAGTTAAGAAAGCTTCCCCTTCCAAGGGTGTGATTGCAAAGCATTTCCCTTATTTGGAGATTGCGAAACAGTATGAGCAGGCAGGTGCGGACTGCATTTCCTGCCTGACTGAGCCAAAATGGTTCCTGGGCAGCGACAAAATTTTTACCGATATCCGTGAGGCAGTCCATACCCCCATGATCCGCAAGGATTTTACCGTAGACGCATATCAGATTTATCAGGCAAAGCTGATGGGTGCGGATGCCGTGCTGCTGATCTGTGCCATTCTGGACACCGCAACCATTGAGCGATATCTGGGCATTTGTGAAAACCTGGGGCTCACCGCACTGGTGGAAACCCATGATGAGGCAGAAATCCGGTCAGCGGTGACTGCCGGTGCCCGTGTCATCGGTGTAAACAACCGTAATTTAAAGGATTTTTCCGTTGATTTTTCCAATGCGTCCCGTCTGCGTGACCTCATCCCGCCGGAATGCATTTATGTGGCAGAATCCGGTGTCAGCTGTGTCGAGGATGTTGCCGCACTCCGTCAGGTGGGCGCAGATGCTGTGCTGATGGGAGAAGTCCTCATGCGTGCCAAAGATAAGGCTTCCCTGCTGGCACAGATGCGAAAGGCCGGTACGGAAGCATGAAAATCAAAATCTGCGGACTGAGCCGCCCGGCTGACATTGAGGCAGTAAACCGATACCAGCCGGATTATGCCGGATTTATCCTCAATTTTCCCAAAAGCTTCCGCAATATCACGCCGGAACAGGCAAAGCAATTGCATTCCATGTTGTCCGACAGCATCCCCGCTGTGGGAGTGACCGTCAATCAGCCGCTGGAAGCGGTTGCACAATGGCTAAATAATGGTATCATAGATATTGCACAGCTGCATGGGCAGGAGGATGAAGCCTATATCCGCACACTGCGGGACAGAACCGGAAAACCGGTCTGGAAAGCCTTTAAAATCCGTTCCGGGACAGATCTTGAGGCGGCAAAAAACAGTTCTGCGGACCTTGTCCTGCTGGACAACGGTTATGGCACCGGCGAAACCTTTGACTGGACGCTGGTGCGGGATATTGGCCGTCCGTTTATTCTTGCCGGCGGTCTGCGTCTGGACAATCTGTCCGAAGCTGCTGAAATGCAGCCCTATGCCATGGATCTTTCCAGCGGTGCGGAAACCAACCGTGTCAAGGACCCTGAAAAAATCCGTATGCTGATTGAAACAATAAGGAGTTTATAACTATGTCAAAAGGAAGATTTGGCATTCATGGCGGTCAGTATATCCCTGAAACGCTGATGAATGCAGTCAACGAGCTGGAGGAAGCCTATCGCTTCTATAAAAACGATCCTGCCTTCAATGCAGAGCTGGAAGAACTTCTGAAAAACTATGTAGGCCGTCCTTCCCTGCTGTATTATGCGGAAAAAATGACAAAAGATCTGGGCGGCGCAAAGATTTACCTCAAGCGTGAGGATCTGAACCATACCGGCTCCCATAAAATCAACAATGCATTGGCTCAGTGCCTGCTGGCAAAGAAAATGGGCAAGACCCGTGTCATTGCAGAAACCGGTGCGGGACAGCACGGTGTGGCAACCGCAACCGCAGCTGCTCTGCTGGGTCTGGAATGCGAGGTATACATGGGCCGTCTGGACTGTGAACGCCAAGCACTGAATGTCTATCGTATGCGTCTGCTGGGCACCAAGGTACATCCGGTGGACAGCGGCACGGCAACCCTGAAGGATGCGGTTTCAGAAACCTTCCGTGAATGGGTCAGCCGTATTGATGACACCCATTATGTGCTGGGCTCTGTCATGGGTCCTCACCCGTTCCCTGCCATGATTCGTGATTTCCAGGCTGTCATTTCCAAGGAAATCAAGCAGCAGATGCTGGAGCTGGAAGGCCGTCTGCCGGATGCTGTTATTGCCTGTGTAGGCGGCGGCTCCAATGCCATCGGCGCTTTTTACAACTTCATTGAGGACAAGGAGGTACAGCTGATCGGCTGTGAGGCTGCTGGCCGCGGTGTGGACACCAAGGAAACCGCTGCTACCCTGTCCACAGGCCGTCTGGGCATTTTCCACGGTATGAAGTCCTATTTCTGTCAGGATGAATACGGTCAGATTGCACCGGTTTACTCCATTTCTGCCGGACTGGATTATCCGGGCGTTGGTCCGGAGCATGCCATGCTGTTCGATTCCGGTCGTGCACAGTATGTACCGGTAACAGACGATGAAGCGGTAGAAGCATTTGAATATCTGTCACGTGTTGAGGGTATTATTCCTGCGATTGAATCCGCCCATGCGGTGGCTCATGCCCGCAAGCTGGCGCCCACTATGTCTAAGGACAAGATCATTGTCATCAATGTTTCCGGTCGCGGTGACAAGGATGTAGCTGCCATTGCTCGCTACAGAGGGGAGGATATTCATGATTAAGATTGCAGATGCCTTTGCAAAGGGCAAGGCGTTTATTCCATTTATTACCTGTGGCGATCCGGATTTGGAAACCACAGAAAAGCTGATTCCCGCCATGGCTGCAGCAGGTGCTGACCTGATTGAACTGGGTATTCCGTTCTCTGATCCTACCGCAGAGGGTCCGGTGATTCAGGATGCCAACCTGCGCGCGCTGTCCGGCGGTGTGACTACCGACAAAATCTTTGATATGGTTCGCCGTGTACGGCCTCAGTTGTCTATTCCACTGGTATTTATGACCTATGCCAATGTCATTTATTCCTATGGTGCAGACCGGTTCCTCAAAACCGCTGCGGAAATCGGCATCAGCGGCATCATTGTCCCTGATGTCCCCTTTGAGGAAAAGCAGGAATTTGAACCGATCTGCCAGAAATATGGTATCGCACAGATTTCCATGATTGCCCCCACTTCCCATGACCGCATCCGTGCCATTGCGGAGCAGGCAAATGGTTTCCTGTACTGTGTCTCCTCCCTGGGTGTTACCGGTACAAGAACCAGCATTACCACCGATATCGGCGGTATGGTCAAACTGGTGAAGGAAGTACAGGATATCCCCTGTGCGGTTGGTTTCGGCATTTCCACGCCGGAACAGGCGGAATCCATGTGCCGGCAGGCGGATGGCGCCATTGTTGGCTCGGCGATTGTCAAGCTGATTGCCAAGTATGGTCGGGACTGCGTGAAGCCGGTGACGGAATACGTAGCATCCATGAAGGAAGGCTGCCGAAAGGCAGAAACCGTTTGTCTGTAAGTTTTCTCTAATACATATCTGTATATTTTCAGCACAAAGCTGCGGCATTTTCCTGCCGCGGCTTTGTTTTTGTTAAAAACAGCAGATTGGCTTTGTTCTTCTCCCGTTTGGTTTGTTGAAAATCCCGTTTCTTTCTATTTTCCTGTGAGATTCTATTTATTTTTTGTTCAAAATTTGGTATTTGTGTGATTTTTACGTTGCATCATGAAGTATTTATGTTGTATAATGTTCATGTTTGGAGCAATGGAGAATTTTGCCGTATTTTCGGTCTTTTTTGCCGTATTCCATACGTGCAGATCTCTCTTCCAAACTATCTCTTGTCATCTTTATAAATTTAAAGGAGCTGATACACTGTGCCAAAAAAACTGAAGATCACAGAGACCGTCCTTCGTGACGCCAACCAGTCTCTGTGCGCAACTCGTCTCCCGATGTCGGAATTCAAGCCGATTCTGGAGACCATGAACAAGGTTGGTTACCACTCCGTCGAGTGCTGGGGCGGTGCAACATTCGATTCCTGCCTCCGTTATCTGAACGAGGATCCGTGGGTTCGTCTGCGCACCATCCGTGAGGCTATGCCGGACACCAAGCTGCAGATGCTGCTGCGTGGCCAGAACATCCTGGGTTACAAGCATTATTCTGACGACACCGTTCGCGCTTTCGTTCGCAAGAGCGTGGAGAACGGCATTGATATCATCCGTATTTTCGACGCACTGAACGACTTCCGCAACATTGAAACCGCTGTTGACGAGTGCAAGAAGGCCGGCGGCGAGGCGCAGGGCACCATTTCTTACACCCAGTCTCCGGTTCACACCGTTGAAAACTACGCAAAGCTGGGCAAGCAGATTGAGGAAATGGGCTGTGATTCCCTGTGCATCAAGGACATGGCTGGTACCATGAGCCCCCAGGAAGCATTTGACCTGGTTTCTGCCCTGAAGGCTGAGGTAAAGATCCCGATCGTTGTGCATACCCATGCAACCACCGGTCTGGGCTCCATGACCTATCTGAAGGCTGTAGAGGCAGGCGCTGATGTCATCGACTGCGCAATTTCTCCGTTTGCCGGCGGTACCTCCCAGCCGTGTACGGAGGCAATGGATCACGTTCTGACCCAGATGGGCTATGAAACCGGTCTGGATCGTGCAGAAATGCGCAAGGTGAACGAGTTCTTCGAGCCGATCAAGAAGGCTTACGTTACCGAGGGCAAGATCAACCCGTTCGTTATGAACGTAAACACCAATGCACTGCACTATAAGATTCCGGGCGGTATGCTGTCCAATCTGATTGCAAACCTGACCGATATGAAGGCACTGGATCGTCTGGATGAGGTTCTGGCTGAGGTTCCGAATGTCCGCAAGGATATGGGTTATCCGCCGCTGGTTACCCCGCTGAGCCAGATGGTTGGTTCTCAGGCTGTAAACAATGTCCTGATGGGCGAGCGTTATAAGAACATCACCAAGGAAATCCGTGCTTACATCCGCGGCGAGTATGGCAGAGCTCCGGCTGAAATCAATCCGGAACTGGTAACCAAGGTTCTGGGCGAAGGCAACAAGCCGATGGAAGGCCGTTATGCTGAAACCCTGGAGCCGGAAATCCCGGCAGCTGTCAAGAAGCTGGGCGACATCGCTACCTGCGAAGAGGATATCCTGTCCTATGTTGCATTCCCGCAGCAGGCTGAAAAGTTCTTCCAGTATCGTGAAGAGCATAAGGGTATGAAGGTAACTTATTCCATCAAGAAGGTTGACTAAGGAGGCTGACAATGAACATTGGTGTAGGCGAAGCCCTGCTGATTTCGCTTTGTGGCTTTGTAACCGTATTCCTCCTCCTGCTGTTCCTGATTGTGGTGATCAAAATCATTTCCACTGTTGTTATGGCCATTGAAGGCAAGGGCAAAACTGCTCCGGCTCCGGCTGCTGAAGCTCCGGCTCCCGCTCCGGTCAAGGAAGAAGAGAAGCCTTCCAAGCCGTGGGATGGCAAGCTGCAGCTGATTGATGTGGATGAGGAAACCGCAGCATGCATTATGGCTATTATCAGTGATGAGACTGATATTCCGCTGGACGAACTGCAGTTCAGACGCATTCAGGCGCTTTAATTGGGAGGTACAAACATGAAATATATTGTAACACTGAATGAAAAACAGTATGAAGTAGAAGTCGAGAAGGGCAAGGCAGTTGCTGCTTATATCGGCGAAGCACCGGCTCCGGCTCCTGTTGCTGCTGCTCCGGCTCCGGCCGCTGCACCGGCTGCTGCTCCGGCTCCCGCTGCTGCACCGGCTGCTCCGGCAGGCGCAGGCGACCCGGTTACTTCTCCGATGCCGGGCACCATCCTCGATGTACGCTGCCAGCAGGGTCAGGCTGTCAAGAACGGCGATATCCTGTTTATCCTGGAAGCAATGAAGATGGAGAACGAAATTTTTGCAAACAAGGACGGTACGGTTACTTCCGTAGGCGTCTCCAAGGGCGCATCGGTTGATACCGGTAGTGTTCTGTGCACTATCTCTTAACGGAGGTTTTGTGTAATGGATTTTTCTTTTACTGCCGTCCTCGGTAAGATTCTTGGAGAATCCGGCTACGCAGGTCTGTTCGGTAATGGTGCTGAAGGCCTGAAATGCCTGGTTATGATTCTCATTGCATTTGTCCTGCTGTATCTGGGCATTGCAAAGAAGTTCGAGCCGCTGCTGCTCGTTACTATCGCATTCGGTATGCTGCTGGCAAACCTGCCGTTCTCCAACATGGTTTCCAATGTGGAAAATGACGGTCTGCTGCACTGGCTGTATACCGGCGTAAAGCTTGATATTTATCCGCCGCTAATCTTTATGGGTGTCGGCGCAATGACGGACTTTGGTCCGCTGATTGCACGTCCGTCCTCCCTGATCCTCGGCGCTGCTGCTCAGTTCGGTATCTTTACCGCATTCCTGGGCTCCCTGCTGCTGTTTGGTTTCCCGGTTAACGTTGCTGCTGCAATCGGCATCATCGGTGGTGCTGACGGCCCGACTGCCATCATGGTAACCTCCAAGCTGGCACCGGAGTACTTGTCCGCAATCGCCATTGCCGCCTACTCGTACATGGCGCTGATTCCAATGATTCAACCGCCGATTATGAAGCTGTTTACCCGCAAGCAGGATCGTCAGATCAAGATGACGCAGCTGCGCGAGGTATCCAACACCGAGAAGATCATCTTCCCGATTGCTGTTGCTACCGTTGTTATCCTGCTGCTGCCGGATACCGCTCCGCTGATCGGCATGCTGATGCTGGGCAACCTGTTCCATGTCTGCGGTGTAACCGCACGTCTGGATGAGACCGCACAGAATGCACTGATGAACATTGTTACCATTTTCCTGGGTCTGTCTGTTGGTGCTACCGCTGCTGCTGACACCTTCCTGACCTGGCAGACCATTCAGATTATCTTCATGGGTCTGGTGGCATTCATGCTGTCCACCTTCGGCGGCGTCATCTTTGGCGACCTCATGTGCTGGGCTACCAAGGGCAAGATCAACCCGCTGATTGGTTCCGCAGGTGTATCTGCCGTTCCGATGGCTGCACGTGTGGCTCAGATCGAAGGTCAGAAGGAAAACCCGTCCAACTTCCTGCTCATGCATGCTATGGGCCCGAACGTTGCCGGTGTTATCGGCTCCGCTGCTGCTGCCGGCTTCTTCCTGAAGCTGGTTCCCATGCTGATGGGCTGATTCTCCTTCCCAACAGGCTATTTCTATCCCCTTCCGGTTGATCCGGAGGGGGATTTTTTTCTGTCTTTACACCGTCAGCCAGATAGGATAGAATAGAAGAAAAGACAGGAGCTGTATCTATGAAAAAACTGTTGATTGCATCCGATATCCATGGCTCAGCCTGTTACTGCCGCAGGTTGCTGGAACGCATCGAAGCAGAACAGCCTGACCGCGTCCTGCTGCTGGGTGACCTGTTATATCACGGTCCTCGGAATGCCCTTCCGGAGGAATACAATCCGACGCTGGTCATTTCCATGCTGGACAGCATCAAAGAAAAGCTGCTTTGTGTCCGTGGCAACTGTGATGCGGAGGTTGATCAATTGGTGCTGCATTTCCCCATCATGGCGGATTATGCTGTGCTCACATTGGGAGAACGCACGGTTTATGCAACCCATGGGCATGTCTATGGCGAACAGAATCCGCCTCCGCTGTGTGCCGGTGACATTCTGCTGTGCGGGCATACCCATGTGCCCTGCTGCCATGTCCATGAAACCTATACCTATATGAATCCCGGCTCCGCAGCCATTCCCAAGGAGGACAGCTGCCACAGCTATATGCTGTGGGAAAACAATGCCTTTACCTGGTATGATCTGCTGACCGGAGAACCCTATCTGACAGAATAATTCCATACCTGCTGTATATGGAGGTGAAACCATGCATTATACTGCTGAATATCGTGACAAGCTGTGTACGCCGGAGCAGGCTGTCCAGGTTGTGAAAAACGGGGATTGGGTGGATTATACCACCAGTCTGGGAAAACCGGTTCTGCTGGACCGTGCACTGGCCAAACGCAGGGATGAGCTGACCGATGTAAAAATCCGGGGCAATCTGCTTTCCGGACCCATTGAAGTGGCAGAATGTGATCCCACCCAGGAGCATTTCACCTATCATTCCTGGCACTGCTCCTCCTATGAGCGCAAGCTGTGTGACCGTGGGCTGTGTTATTTTATCCCCATGGTATTCCATCATAATTCTGCCTATTATAAGCATTTTCTTACCGTCAATGTAGCCATGGTATCTGTCACACCCATGGACAAACACGGGTATTTTAACCTTTCTACTGCAACCGGTGTTGCCGCACAGATTTTACGAACGGCAGATATTGTTATTCTGGAAATTAATGCGCATCTGCCCAAGCTCTATGGCGGCTATGATGAATGTATCCATATTTCCGAAGTGGATTATATTGTGGAGGGGGAACATGATCCCCTGCCAGAGGTGCCATTCATCGCTCCCACTGTCACAGATGAACAGATCGCAGCCAATATCATTCCATACCTCCGTGATGGCATGACCCTGCAGTTGGGTATCGGCAGTCTGCCTCATGCGGTAGGCAATCTCATTGCACAGTCTGACCTGCGGGATTTCGGCATGCATACAGAGCTGTGTTCCGATGCCTATTTACAGCTGTACAAAGCGGGAAAGCTGACCAATACCTATAAAACCATCAACCGCGGCAAAGGCGTGCTGGGTGTTGCCATCGGCTCCCATGAGATGTATGAATGGATTGATGAAAATCCCGGTATCGCGGCATATCCCCTGTCCTATGTCAACGACCCGGAGGTTATCGGACGCATTGACAACATGCTGTCCATCAACAGCTGTCTGGAAATTGACCTGTATGGCCAGGTTTCCTCAGAAAGCTCCGGTATTCGCCAGATCAGCGGTACCGGCGGACAGCTGGATTTCCTGACCGGTGCTTCCACCTCCCGCGGTGGAAAAGCCTTTATCTGCATGAGCTCTACCTATCAGGATAAACACGGCGTCCGGCATTCCCGTATTGTGCCGCGTTTTGGCGGCGATATCATTACCTCTCCCCGTTCACAGGTTTACTATGTGGCAACCGAATACGGTGTTGTCAATCTGTTAGGCAAATCCACCTGGGAACGTGCAGAAGTCATTATTTCTCTTGCCCATCCGGATTTCCGTGAAGCATTATGTGCTGCCGCGGAAGCCCAGCATATCTGGCGGCGTTCCAATCGACGATAAAAACAGCCCGCTCTCAGCTGAGAGCGGGCTTTGTCTGTGTTTCGTTGTTTTTTACTGCATGTCAAGCTTAACCGTGAGAATCCGGGTCACAGATTCATCAATCCGTTCCTCTGTCAGCGTTCCGTCTGCCACAGCATCCAGCACGCCCTGATATGCCTCCTGGAAATTTTCCGGCATCAGGACAATATCCACTCCAGACTGCAGTGCCTTGACTGCTGCCTCTCCCGAGGTATATTCCTCTGTAATTGCCCCCATATTCATGGCATCTGTCACAACAAGTCCGGTATATCCCATCTTTTCCCGCAGAATATCCGTAACCATAGTTTTAGACAGGGAAGTCGGTGTATCATCTCCGGTAACCTTGGGTGCGGAAATATGGGCTGCCATAATGATTTTCGCACCGTCAGCAATACACCGCTGGAATGGAATCAGTTCACAGGCTTCCAGCTCCTCCAGTGTCTTGTCGGTATAGGCATAGCCCTCGTGGGTATCCGCCGATGTGGCTCCATGTCCCGGGAAATGCTTATAGGCGCTCAGAAGACCTTTTTCCTCCAGACCATCTGACACCGCAATGGCCATATCTGAAACCAGCTCCGGATCGCTGCCAAAGGAACGCTTCCGGACAACCGTATTTTCCGGATTGCTCAAAACATCCGCTACCGGTGCAAAATCCAGATTAAAGCCCAGCTCAGCCAGATAGCTGCCGATATCCTCTCCGACCTGTTTTGCAGCATCCACATCACCTGCTGCACCGATATCTGCCATATCTCCGATATCGGGAACATCAAAATTCCCCGTACCGGCAACCCGTGCTACCGTACCGCCTTCCTCATCCACACTCAGGAATGCCGGAAATCCGGTACGTTCGGTGCTGTAAGCCTGTACATTGTGCAGCATTTCCCGGGTCTGCTCTTTGGACTGCAGATTTTCACCAAAATAAATGAAACCGCCTACAGGATACTTGTCAATGGCTTCCCTGGTGGCATCTCCTGCCGCAACAGCGGTACCTACATCCAGAATTGCCTCCGGCTGGATGATGAACAGCTGTGCCACCTTTTCTTCCAGCGTCATCTCCTCCAGATAGCCGTCAATCTGCTGCTGTACGGAAACGTTTTCCTGTCCGGAAGATTTTTCCGGTTCCTGTTCCGGTTTCTCCACGGTATTGGAGCTTCCGCATCCGGAAACCGATGCCGCCATGGCAAGGCACAGCAGTCCTGCCATATATTTCTGTCTGAATTTCAATATCATCGCCCTTTCTGTTTCTGAGATTACCATTTCTATTGTACAACATTTTTCCAAAGCGCGCATTGTCTGTGCCATATTTTTTTGCCCGCAACAGAAAAAACGCCATCCTAATTTTTCTGTCCTAGGGCGTATCTGAAAAGTCGAAAATTTTGACTATTTCTACAAATGCAGATCGCTTCTTCGTTAAAAACACTTGAAATCCGGAAGGATTCCTGCGTGTTTTTGCCTCGAATCGCCCTCGCCTTTGGGAAATATTCGTCATTTTCTTTGTTTTCAGATAGCGCCTAAACAATTCTTCAACGGTACAATCAAGAATATGTGCAAGAAGTTTTGCCAGTGCAAGCGATGGATCGCTGGCACCGGATTCGATTTTACTGATTGCAGCCTGTGAAATATTAGCTGCACATGCCAGCTGTCTCTGGGTCATATTCAACTCACAACGCTTGGTTTTAACCGTATTCATTTCACACCTCCTTTAATAACCATTGATTATTGTCTTGATTATATAACTACTTTTTGTACTTGTCAATGCTTTTTTTGTTTACATTTATAACATATTCTTCCATACTTTCC
>CAMBYS010000021.1 GCA_945872165.1 uncultured Clostridia bacterium
CCCGTGCGCAGAAGCATGCATTGGAGCAGCAGCTGGAAGCATTGAAACAGCAGACAGAAGAACAGAACGGTCTGCAGGAAGCCCAGAGCCAGCTCCGGCAGCAGATTGCCGCTCAGACAGCCGAATTGGAGCGGAAAAAGCAGGAACTGACCCGTCTGCAGACGGAAGCAGACCGGGAGCGGGAAGCCTGCGAGGCATTGGAGCAGGAAATTGACTGCATACCGATACCGAATCTGGAGGAAGCCCGTGCGCAGAAGCATGCATTGGAGCAGCAGCTGGAAGCATTGAAACAGCAGACGGAGGAACAGAGCGGTCTGCAGGAAGCTCAGAGCCAGCTCCGGCAGCAGATTGCCGCCCAGACAGCCGAATTGGAGCGGAAAAAGCAGGAACTGATGCAGCAGAAGCAGCTTGCAGAGGAGGAACAGGGAATCTGTGATGGCCTTGCCAAGCAGCTTTCCCGGTTGGAAACCATAGATCTGCCAGCCGTTCAGGCCAGAAGGACAGAACTGGAGCAGCAGGTGGAACAGCTTGGTCTGCAGATTGCAGAGCAGACTGTGGTATGTGACCGTGAGGCAGAAAAGAAACAGCAGGCAGAAACAGAACTGAATCAGCTGCAGACAGAAACCCGCCGGATGTTGGTTGATACAGAAGAACTGCTGGGGCAGATTGGACAGCTGAATGATGAAAAACTTGCTGTGACAAGTGGGTTTGAAGCAAAACAGACAGAACTGGAACAGCTCAAGGGAGAATTCTCCCGTCTGCGGGCAGAGTATCAGCAGCTGTTAAGCGATGTACAGGAAAGAACGCTTCGCAATGAGCAGTTCCGTCAGGGACAGCTGGCACAGGCCCGGAAGGACTGTGCGGAAACGGAACAGAAGCTGCAGGATATGCAGAACGAGGTGCAGCAGTGCCGGGATACTCAGAATGATCTGATACAGCGGACAGATGCAGCTCGGGCACAAAAGTCCAAGCTGCTGGAAGAATGTGATATCATGCAGATTTCCGTGGAGCTGGCAGAAAAGAGCCGGGAAGAACAGCAGATGGAACTGGATCGTCTGACCAGCCTGAAGCAGACGGCAGAAACTGCACAGAAACTTGCTGCGGAGGATTGTGCAGGTGTACATGCGAAGCTGGAGGAACTGGAAAAACAGACAGACTTTCTGCTGGAACAGAAGCCGATTCTGGAGCAGAAACTGGAAGCCTTGACCACCAGTTTGCAGAATCAGCAGACCGAATATGAAAACAGGCAGGCGGAAGCAGAAAGCCGGCAGAATGAGCTTTCAGAAATGACGGATAAGCAGCAGGCTGAACTGGATGGGCTGAATGCGAATATTGACCGGTTAAAAGAGCGCTCAGAACAACTGCAGGACAGCATTGTGGAAGCGGAAAAGAAGCTGAGAGAATGGGAGTCTGACGGCGAAAAGAAAAAGAGCGAATTTCAGAATCTGCAGAGCACATTGATGGAACTGCAAAATGCCATGGCATCCGATGAATATCAGCAGCAAACCATGCGTCTGCGGGAAATCCATTCCAAACTTCGGTTCCTCAGCAGTAAATTCCGCAATTTGTCGGAAGAAAGCGAAGTGATTTCCGCTCAGAGCGGCGGACGGATTACAGCATTTGATGTAACGGCAGATGTTCGGGCTGCACTGGAAGAAACAGATGCAAAACTGAAGCAAATCGGCGAACGAATGAATGAATATGAGAAAGTGGTAAAGGAGGATTTATCTTGAATACATGTATGGTATGCGGAGGCGTCATTCCGGAACAGGCAGGCAACTGTCCATATTGTGGAGAATATGCAATACAGGTCATCGGTACATGTAACGATGAAGCCATGCGGCGGCTGGAGCAGAAGGCAGCGGCAAAGCGCAGAAAACTGCTGGAAGGCATTGCGGTACAGATGGTTACCTTGGAGTGGAAAGAAGATGCTCTGGAGGAGCATACCGTAGAAGTAGGTACAGCTGAGGAACTGTATCATAAGGAAAAATGGCTTGACCTGAGCTTTGCGCCGGCATATCAGCTGAAAGAACTGGAAATGAAAAGTGTGATTGTACGCGGCGGACAGCAAAAGCAGCTGCAGCTGTGTGTACCGGTACCAGCCGGAAGCGGTGAGCTGAGAGCCGGTGCAGTGTTGGATGACGGATTCCAGCTGCACATTCTGTTAAAAAGTGAAAATGGAGCAGTGACCCGGTCGGAACCGGTGGAACTGCTGAAGCTGTGATATAAAAATATGGTATGGTTCCGCTGATGATCTCGCGCGGAAGGAAAGGAACAACTATGGCTACCAGAAAATCAAAAAGTGTGTTGAGAAATACAAAAAAAGGATTGAACTCAGCAATCAGTAAATTGACGGGCAAGAAAACCCAGGAAGAAGTCAAGGATCCGGCTGCCCAGGGTGCGGAGCAGATTGCACGGGCAAAGGATATGGCTTCCATTCTGAAGTGCATTCGGTTTGATACCAGTCCGCTTCCGGCGGAAATTCTGGAGAAAAAACACAGCCCGACGCAGAAAAAAACCGATATGGAGCTGTTTCGTGATGCCGGAATCAATCTTCTGGAACGGGGCAATATTACCGAGCTGGACACCGAAAAAATTGATGAAACCTTACGGTATGCAGTCAATACCTTTGAGGAAGGCGTGAGAAACGGTCAGCCGGAAAAGGCACAGCGGGGCGGTTTTTCTGTGTTGTATATTGCAAGCGCACTGCGTAAGGAAGTGGATGAAACTGAGCAGGAAATGGTGCAGCAGATCAAGGCAGAACGGGAAGAAATGTGCAGCTTTATGAAAACCATGATGAAACTGTGCAGAAGAGTGGATGCGCTGGAAGGAATGCGTACCAAAAAACTCGTCAATTTTGATGAAGGTACCAATGATGTACAGCTCATGCAGGACAATTTACAGGAGTATCTGAAATCTGACGAAGGTGCAGCGATTATGAGTGAGCTGCAGGATAATATGATTCATCCGGATCGCCTTTCTACGAAGGCACAGGAGCTGGATGGACAGTTTACCA
This sequence comes from uncultured Clostridia bacterium, assembly GCA_945872165.1. GTDB lineage: Bacteria > Bacillota > Clostridia > Oscillospirales > Butyricicoccaceae > Butyricicoccus_A. The sequence continues at coordinate 3,017 of CAMBYS010000021.1, forward strand.
TTCTGGCCCGGAAGGAAGAGCATCTGTTTGCCCTGCGCGGTGAGCTGAGAGCGCTGACAGAAGGTGTATCCGAAGCCCGTGCACAGCTGGAACGTGTGGTGGAAACCATCAACAGCAGAGGCTATGTAGAGGATCCGGAGCTGCAGTCCCGAATTGAGGAAATTCTGAAGGCACGGGAAGAAGCACTTGCCAAGCTGCAGGCAGATAATACACGGGTTCGTGAATCTCTGGATGCCCATGATGCAGCGATGAGAGCAATTATTTCTGATCCGAACAATGCCATCCGTACCGCAAAGAATATGGAATTCTGGGAGAAAAAGCAGAAGGAAGCCGAGGAACAGCGGGAGCGCCAGCTTGCTGCAAAGCGAAAGCGTCTGGAAGACCTCAAAAAACAGAGAGAACAGCAGGAGCGGGATGCTGCTATGGAGCGGGAAATCCGGAAGCTGGAGGAAGAACTTCCCATTGTTGACACCATCGAAGATGTGGATGAAGATTCGGATTATATTGATGATTATGTTGAGGAGCAGGAAGAAAATTATCTGCTGAATGACTGAGGAACGACACAGCGGAAGGAATCATTTGCCGGTGTGATGATTTAGCGGTAAAAACGGAGATATCGTATCAAGGAGTGAATATTATGGGATTGTTTGGCAATCGTGAAGAGAAAAAGCGTGCAAAGGAACGGAAAAAGAAGAACGAACTCTGGAAGAAAAAGCTGGCAGAGTCGTTGTCCTATACAGATTGTGCTGCAACATTGGATCAATGCGAACAGAAATTTAAGATTTCCATTCGTATGGAACGTGCCCGCTATCAGGAGAGACAGAAAGAGGGCCTGCCCACCAATCGCCAGCAGGAGCGGATTCGCAATGCAGCCCGGGGCCTGCGGGTAGTACAGGAGGCAAAGGCAGAACTGGAGGACAGCCGGCTGGATGGCAACCTGGCGGAAACCATCAATATGACCTGTCTTGCCATGAAGCAGATGCAGCGCATTTCCGATAATACGGCAAGTATCAGCTTTGCCTTCAACAAACGGGCACAGAAGCTGTTTGGCTCGAGAGAAGAATATGAAAACGAGTTAAATGAGATGGAACTGCCGAAGCATGTGGAACAGGATATTGATCAGCGCTTTGTGGATGATCTGATTGCCGGAAAAAGCTATGAGGAAGCGCTGCATGACAAGCTGTCCGGACGGCCGCTGCCTTCCGGCGGAGAACAGGCGGAGGATCTGTATAAAGCAGTGGATATGCTTCCCGATGATGGAAGCAGTACAGCCGGAATGAATGATGAGGACGAAGCTGCTGCCAATGACATTCTGTCAGGCGGTATTCGTTAAAAGGAGGTAGAAAAATGGCACGGGATATATATTATCGTGATATGAATCGCCTGAATAATGAATACCATTCCCTGATGGATCAGGCAGCATCCGTCAGCCTTTCCAACAGCGGCGCACCGACACGTGCGGAGGCAAAGCTTTACCAGCGAGCCGCAGAAATCTGTGCTCAGGGTGCGGCAAACAGCACTCGGGAGTTGCAGACCCAGTGGATGGAACGGCAGCGGGAATGTGAGCAGAACATTCGCCGCATTGTGCAGGCACTGAATCCGGATATCCTGCGTCGAAGCCGTCAGGCAGATGCTGCACCCAATCGGGCTGCGGCAGAGCCGGCAGCAGACAGCCGTGGTGCGGAAGATAAAAAGCCTGGCAGTGAAGCAAAAAAGGCAAAGCGCAGTAAAAATGATGTGATCAGTGAAGAAACGATAGCATCATGGTTTAAGGATCCTCCGAAGCAGACCTTTGAACAGGTAGCCGGTATGGAAGATCTGAAAAAGCAGATGGAACGCATTGTACTGGATATCGGCAATTCTGAACTGAATACGCTGCTGGAAATGGAAACCGTACAGTCCTTTTTCTTCTATGGCCTGCCGGGCTGCGGCAAAACCTTCCTTGTGGAGGCCTTTGCCAATGAGCTGGTATCCAAGTATGGATTTAAGTACATGAGTCTGTCCGGTTCGGACATCCACGATTGTCTTGTGGGTGTGACGGAATTATTTATTGAGCGGTTGTTGCTGGAGGCTCGTAAAAACGCACCATGTATCCTGTTTGTGGATGAAATCGACGGTGTGTGTGTCAACCGCAATTCCCCCAATCTGCCGGCACATGTCACCAGCGCAACCAATGCATTCCTTACAGGCTTCAATGATATGAGCAAAGCAGAGGAGCAGATTATTTTCATCGGTGCCACCAACCATCCGAAAAATGTGGATCCCGCTATGCTGGACCGTGTTGAAATGATTGCAGTAAGCCTGCCGGATACCGATGCCCGTGCCAATTATTTCCGTATGCAGCTGGGTCATATCATCCAGCTGGAAGAAGGCTTTACCTATGAAGAGATGTCTGAGGAATGCTTCAATTTCAGCTATCGTGATCTGCGCAAGCTGACCAGCCGGGTGAAAAAGGAAATCAAGACCCGTGTGGGCGAAGTATATGGCAATGATGATACGGCAGCTGTTGAAGCCATTCGCAATGGTACATTCCGACTGGATCGAGATACGTTTTTAAGTATTCGTGACGGATATCCGCTGCAGCCAAAGGATGAGAGCGAAATGTTTGCATGGGCTTCTCAGATGGAGAAGGATCTTGGATAAGCGGAGAGTAAGCCATGACAGAAGAGATGGAACATAACATTCTGCCCGAAGAGCCTGTGGAAACACAGGCTCTCACTGCTGCCCGGAAAGCAGATATGTGGGTACGTGAATCACTTACACCAATTGAGGAAGAATTACTGGATGGCGCAGAATCATTGCGGGATTTGCCGCCGACATATACCCAGGCTGGTTTATTGCACAGTATGCTGCCGGAATTGGATGAGGAAGGAAAAACAGAGAACTGGCTGGATTTATTGGGTGTGGACTTACCTTCCGGCTTTTTGTTCTGCGGTCCTTCCGGTTGTGGAAAACGGGATACTGCATGGGCAATGCTTGGGGATTTGCGTAAATTCGGATATGAACAGTTACTATATCTTACCGGTTCAGAACTGAATCTCAAGTCTGCAAAAAAAGTGAAAAAGTGTATGAAAGCCCTGTATCGCTATGCAGAGGAAGAAAGCAAGGTAGTTCTGCTGCTGGATCACATCAGTGCATGCCGCTGCGGCAGATGGATGATGGACTTTGTATCTGAACAGCAGTCCAATATCTTTACCATATTACTGGAAGATCAGATTTCTGCATGTAATCTTTCCCTGCGCCGGGAATTTCCGTGTATTTCCTTTCCGCTGCCGGATAAACAGGCCCGTCTGGAATTTCTGGAATACCATATGAGGGGAGAGCTGGATCCGGAGCTATTGCCGGATACACAGGAGGAAGATCTGGAACTGACGGATGAAGATCTTGCGGTACTGGATCCCGACATGCAGGATTCCATGATGCGTATGACCGGGCTTGGCGGACTGGATAAAACCACATACCAGATTGAATTGGATGATATGACACAGGAAGCGCTTGCCGAAGAGACAGAAGGCTTTAGCTATCAGCAGATGAAACAGTTAACCGATCTGATGCGGTTTGAGCTGATGCAGATGCTGCAGGAAAATACCGCAATGGAACTGGTGGATGCGGCAAATGCATTAACAGCAGGCGGACGTTACCGCATCAAATCTTATACCATCCAGAAGATGGTTCATATTTTAAAATATCAAATGGTTTCGGAATTTACACAGCAGGTACCGGTTTATATGCAGAACGCCGTACCGATGCATCAGATGAATGGAGTAAATCAGGGCTACGAGTCCATACCTGTTTCCATGTCTGAAGCAGAGAGAAAAATTATGGAAGCGGCAAAAGGCGGGAAAAAGGATTATGGTTTTCTTGCGCAATATTTCTCCGGCTCTGTGGGAGAACGGTTTGGACGGAGCGATTTTGGAGAAATTCAGGAGGTTTATGTCAAAAGCAAGGAAAGTGAAAGTGATCTGGAAGAAGCACAGAATTTGAACACCCACAGCCCACGAAATTAAAATTGCCAGGGGAGAAAGGAGTAGAGCGGCATGCTGACAGCCCAGGAACTGACCTTTTATTGTGCGCCGCGCACCATACAGGCAGCGGAAAAGCTGGTACAGAATCATAAAGTTGTGCGAATGCGGCAGCGTCCGGGCAAACAGGAAGATACGATCCTGGTGTCCGGTATGGCAGAAGGCAGCTTTGGCTATTACCATACGGCACGGCTGCTGATACGGGAGCATGCACAGCCGGAGGAACAGATGATTCTTCAGGCGGAATGCACCTGTAAGGAACAGCAGGAGGGCTTGTGCCGCCATTGTGCTGCAGTAGCGCTGCAATATGCCCATATACTGGCAGCAGGTACAGATGAGATCACTGCGCAGTCTGCGGACGAAAGTGGGAAAAAAGCAGAAAAACCTGCGATCCCTGTAAAGCCCACATCTCCCGGGCTTTCTGCTGTGCTCAGCCGATTCCGGGCGGCAGGATGCAATGTGGAAAACGGCATGAAGCTGCAGGAGCTTCGTCTGGAGCCGGAGCTGTCAACCGATGGGGATTCCCTGCTGTTTGCATTGAAAATCGGCAGCAGCCGTATGCTGAAGGTACGGGATATGGCAGGTCTGGTACATGCTGTATTGACAGGCAAGACCGAAACCTATGGCACAACCCTTACCTTTGCCCATACGCCGGAGATGTTCGATCCAACTTCACAAAGCTTGCTGGCACTTGTGGAAACCATGGTACGGCGGGTGGTGCCGCAGCCGGAGACTTATCATGGAGATCTGAAGCTGGAGCAGCTTGCTCTGGATCAGGAACAGGATCTGGAACGACTGTTTCATATCTATCTTGGCAGTATATTGAAGATTGATGATGAAATCATCCGGATTGTGGATGCTGATCCGCCGGTCAGCATCCAGCTGCAGGGAATAGGAGAAGATGGCACGGAGGGAGCTGAGGTGATCCTTCCGTCTGTGCGAATCACCCGTCTGCCCCAGCATGTGTGGGCAGAATATGGGGATGGCATATATCGCTGCAGCCCGGAATTTGTACAAAGAGTGCTGCCCCTGCTGGAGCTGACCGGTGCATCAGATGGGGAACAGACGGTGACAGAATATCTGTCTCCGGCAGATTATCCTGCGTTCTGCGGCGATGTGCTGGAACCGCTTTCGGACATGGTTTCCATTGAATCCAGTCGGATTCCACTGGAGCAATATCAGCCGGGCAAGCCGAAATTCCGATTCCGGCTCACCATGAGGGAGGATACCATCTTATGCATCTGTCCGTCGGTGGTGTATAACCATGCAGATCTGGCTCTGTTTGCACCGGCAAAGGAATACCGGAATCCCGTAGCAGAACAGCCGGTGCGGGATCTGGTGCGGATATATTTTGAACCCACAGAGGACTGCAAGTGGTTGGAACAGCGGGAAGAAGAAAAAATCTATGCATTTTTGCAGCATGGTGTGGAACAGCTGCGGGAAATCGGTGAAGTTCTGATAGAAGATACCGCCGGACAGCTGAAGCTGGCAAAACCGCCGAAGGCGAGGGCCAGCGTAAGCATGAAAGGCAATCTGCTGGAGCTGGAGGTAGAAACCGATCTGGAGGAGGAAGAGATCGACGGCATTCTGGAGGCACTGCAGGACAGCCGCAGCTATTACCGGTTGAAAAATGGAGAATTTCTTTCACTGGAGGATGGCACCATCCGTGTTATTGCCGCGCTGGAGGAAGAATTGAAGCATGCCGGAGCAGATGGAACCCATGGGGAATTGCCGGCGTATCGGGCACCGTATCTGGATCAGCTGCTTCAGGAACTGCCGGAAGAGGCAGAAACGGTACGGTCAGAGGAATTTACAGGCTTCATTGACAGTCTGAACCGTTTTGAACAGAGTGATGATGCACCGCCGGAAGCATTGCAGGCGGAGCTGAGAAGCTATCAGCTGGAAGGCTATCGCTGGCTGTGTACACTGGCGGATTATGGTCTGGGCGGCATATTGGCAGATGATATGGGGTTGGGCAAAACGGTACAGATGATTGCCCTGCTGCTGCACTGCAATACCACTGCGCTGATTGTAACCCCAAGTTCACTGGTATACAACTGGGAAGCGGAGCTGAAACGGTTTGCCCCCTCACTGGAGGTACAAACCGTGACCGGTACGGCAGAGCAGCGTGCCGCTGTGATTAGCGGAGATGCACAGATTCTTGTGACCTCCTATGACCTGCTGCGGCGGGATATCGGGCTGTATGCTACAAAAAGCTTCGGCTGCTGTATTGTGGATGAAGCCCAGTATATCCGCAATCCGGATACACAGGCATCCCGTGCGGTGAGGCAGATTCATGGTGCAGTACGGTTTGCTGTTTCCGGTACCCCCATTGAGAACCGCCTGACCGATCTGTGGAGTATTTTTGATTTTGTCTTGCCGGGATACCTGTATGACCGGCGTTCCTTCCAGACATGGATAGAACAGCCGGCACGGAAGGACAATGGCGAGGCAATGCAAAAGCTCAGACGGATGGTCAGCCCATTTATCCTGCGGCGCAAAAAGGCGGATGTATTACAGGAACTGCCGGATAAGGTAGAAACCATCCAGCCGGTAGATCTGAATGAAACCGAACGGGCATTGTATGATGCGGTTGCCGTCAGGCTGCGCAGCAGCATTGCCGCTACACAGGAGGACCAGCTTCGCCGCAGTCGATTGGAGGTGCTGGCGGGACTGACCATGCTTCGGCAGCTGTGCTGTGCACCGCAGCTGTGTCTGGCAAACCGCAAAGAGGCTGTGGCGGAACCGGATGCCGCACAGGAGGAGACAGATACCTTCCATCAGCTGCTGCAGCAAACGGCGCAGGCGGTCAGCTCCAAGACTGAAGCCTGCATGGGACTGCTGGAACAGGCAGCGGAAAATGGGCATAAATCCCTGGTCTTTTCCTCTTTTACCACCATGCTGGAGTTACTGCAGGCAGAAGCAGAACGCCGTGGTCTGCATACCCTGTATCTTTCCGGCAGGGACAGTAAGGAAAAACGGCGGGAGATGGTGGAGGCATTCCAGCAGGGAGCCTATGATGTATTTTTTATCTCCCTGAAAGCAGGAGGTACCGGACTCACACTGACGGCGGCAGATCAGGTCATTCATTTTGACCCGTGGTGGAATGCCGCGGCAGAACAGCAGGCATCCGACCGGAGCCATCGAATCGGACAGAAAAATACGGTATTTGTCACCAAACTGGTAGCACGCAATACCATTGAGGAAAATATTGTGGCATTGCAGGAGTCCAAACGGGAGATGAGCGATGCAGTCATTTCCGGTTCCGGCATGTCCAGCAGTACACTGGATCGGGAGGAATTGCTGGAACTGCTGGCAATCCGCAGCAATGGCTGACCGATGTGCAGCAGAGTCCTGGTACATGACGAAAAACAGATATGTCTTGACAGTATGCAGGACAGGAGTTATAATAAAACAAAAGTTGCACAACAACAGATGTATAACAGATGGTTGGAAAGGAGATCGACAGCATGCCTCCAAAGCCAAAGCATACGAGAGAACAAATCATTGCGGCAGCATTGGAGCTGGTCAGTGAAAAGGGAATGGAAACACTGACAGCCCGAGAGCTGGGAGCCAGGTTGGGAACATCCGCCCGGCCGATCTTTACCGCCTTCAAAAATATGGAGGAAGTCCAGCAGGAAGTCATTGCTGCCGCGGCCAAACGGTTTCAGAGCTATGCCCAGCGGGCAGTACATTTTACACCGGCATTTAAACAGCTGGGAATGCAGGTGCTTCTGTTTGCCGCAGAGGAACCCAAGCTGTATCAGCTGCTGTTTATGCGGGGAGATGGAACACGCCGCTCCTTTGACCAGGCATTTTCCTTTGAGGACAGCATGTCGGTAGCCGGAAAGCAGATGCTGCAGAAGGATTATGGGCTGTCTGCTGAGGAAGCAGCCGTGCTGTTCCGCCATGTATGGATTTTTACCTTTGGCCTTGGCGCCCTTTGTGCCACAGGCGTATGCTGTTTTTCCGATGAGGAAATCAATGACCTGTTGGGACAGAATTTCATGGCAATGCTGGTCCGCGTTCAATCGGGAGACATACGGAAGCCTACGGTGCATCCCCAGCTGAATGATACAGATTCCGATTGAGCGGGACAAAACACACAGATACATAAGAAGCCAGACGCTGAGACGCAGAGCAGAAAATCCCTGAGGGACATATCGCTCTGCGTTTTTTGATAGACGTAGAACAACCATGGCAGAGCTGTTTGTTGCGAAAGGAGAATCGATATGGGTGGATTTGCAGCATTGGTATTGTATGCAGCTGAAATTGCAGTGATAGCGGCTGTAGCCTATTTTGTCATCCGGAAGGCAGTACGGGATGCGCTGCGAGATCATGACAATGAAACAAATCACCGGTCAGGAGGCTGATGGATATGCTGAAAATCGGGCATTTGATCCGAAGCTGTCATGGGGAAAAGCGGTGGATCACATGGAAAGGGAGGAAATGACATGAAAAAAGAACTGTTGGGATCCGGTCTCATCCGGATGCTTTCCGGTCTGCTGCTGATGGGCCTGCTGCTGTTCCTGCCTGCGGGAACATGGCATTATCCCGGCGCATGGCGGCTGCTGGGACTGTTGTTTATTCCCATGCCGGTGATTGGCATTGTCCTGTCCATCATGGCACCGGAGCTGCTGCGAAAGCGGCTGAATGTGAAGGAACAGGAAAGCGAACAGAAACAGGTCATTGTTTTGTCCGCATTGATTTTTATTGTGGGCTTTGTGCTGGCAGGACTGGATTTCCGGTTTGGCTGGACCCAATTGCCGCTGGCTGTGGTCATTGCAGGCATGATACTGTTTTTGCTGGCTTACGGTTTGTATATTGAGGTCATGCGGGAAAACGCTTACCTGTCCCGTACTGTCGAGATTCAGGAGGGACAGAAAGTCATTGATACCGGATTGTATGGCATTGTCCGTCATCCAATGTATATGGCAGTTACCATCCTGTTTTTATCCATGCCATTGGTGCTCGGTTCAGCCATTGCTATCATTCCGTTTTTGGGTGTACCGGCGGTGCTGGTCAAACGAATCCGGAATGAAGAAATGGTGTTGGTAAAAGGTCTTCCGGGCTATGAGGCATATCAGAAAAAAGTAACATACCGGATGATTCCCTTCCTCTGGTAATACTGTTTGGGGAGAAAAGGAGAGATCTTATGAAAGAATTTGTGACAGCAGCCTTACCTTTTGTGCTGATGGGACTGGCGCTGGCGGTATGGGCGGCCAACAGTGTGGGGAAAAAAGAGAAAAAACAGAATAACCGTCTCGGTCAGGGCATGATCATTGGCTTGATGTTCGGTATTGCCGTGGGTACCACCGGCGTCATGGATTATGCGGTCTGCATCAGCCTTGGCATGCTGTGGGGCATCGCCCTGTCAACGTTATTCGAGGATAAAAAATAACTCCATCTCTGGGACAAACCCGTTTCCGGCGCATTGACATAGGATATGGAATATGATAGAATAAAAGTCAATGAATGATAGTCAACGAGAGGGCCGCCTGGCTCTCTCGTTTTCTTCAAGATGATTTGACGGGAGGAGTTTGAACACAGAAATATGAAACAAAAAAATAGTGATTTGACACAGGGTTCCATTGGCTGGAAGCTGCTTCTGTTTGCCTTGCCTCTGCTGGGCAGCAGTCTGATTCAGCAGCTGTATAATACGGTGGATCTGATGTTTGTAGGAAACCTGCTGGGAAAGGGCGCTTCTGCCGCGGTAGGCACCTGCGGCTGGCCAATCAACTGTCTGGTAGGCTTTTTTACCGGCATGGGTGTAGGTGTGGGTGTTCTGGTATCACAGGCATGTGGTGCAAAGGATTCCCAAAAGGTCAAGCAGATTATCCATACCACCATGGGACTGGTGCTGGCAGGCTCTGTGATCCTGATGGTCATTGGCATGACGCTTGCACCGGTCATCCTGCGGAAGATGAATACACCGGAGGATATTCTGGAGCTGGCAGTTACCTATGCGCGGATTTATTTCCTGAGTATGTTTTCTATTCTGGGATATAATTTCAGCTCCGGCATTCTGCGTGCCCTGGGCAATTCCCGTTCTCCGATGATCTATCAGCTGCTGGGCGGTATTGCCAATGTATTCGGCAATGCACTGTTTATTTATGTGCTGGATCTGGGAGTAGCAGGCGCGGCACTGGCAACCTTCTGTTCCCAGACCGTTGCTGCAGCGTTGACTATTCGTCATCTGTGCCGGCTCCCGGAGGAATATCGTCTCAATCTGCGCCGGATTACCCTCAGGATGGATGTGCTCAAACGGATTTTTACGGTTGGCGTGCCCATGGGTGTGCAGACTACACTGGTTTCGGTTTCACTGCTGCTGCTGCAGTCCCAGATCAATACCATGGGTGTCACCAGCATGGCGGCATATACCGCCTACAGCAAGATGGAAAGCTTTGTATATTTCCCCATGTGGGCAGTGGGACAGGCAACCACCACCTTTGTGGGGCAGAACCTTGGCAGCGGACAGATTCAGCGGGCGGAGAAGGGCACAAGAACGGCTCTGCTGCTGGGCATCGGCATTACGGTTGTCATCACGCTGACACTGACTGCTTTTTCACAAACTACTCTGCATCTGTTCTCCAATGAAGCGGATGTCATCGAGCTGGGCAGCAAGATCATTGTCCGGCTGTTCCCGCTGTATTTCATTTATGTTTTTGTAGAAGTATTGTCCGGAGCAATCCGCGGTGCGGGAAAAGCTGCACCGGTTATGATGATTATTCTGGTTAACATGTTTGCTGTGCGCCTGGTATTCCTGTACATTGCCATGATGCTGTTTGATACGGTATATGAGGTGGCACTGATTTTCCCGGCTACATGGATTACTACTGCGCTGTCAGTAGGAATTTATTACCTGACCGGCAGGTGGAAGCAGGGCTGGTGCGAACGCAAGACAGTCACAGCCGAATAAACGGAAAAAAAGCCATTCGATTGAACACCGAATGGCTTTTTTAATAGAAGAAAGAATATCGACTTACGAATAAACCTTTGCGGCATTGAAGCCGATGCCAAGGGTTTTGTACATGTACTCACAGCTCTCACGCAGACCCTTCAGCTCAAGCTCACGGCCTTCTTCAATGGTATAGCCGGACAGCGGCAGCTCGATTTCCAGATCAATGGTATCCAGCTGTGCCGGAGCCTGTTCACGCAGAATCTGCATAATCTTGACACAGTCCACATTGCCCTGACCAATGGCAGTGCCCAGAGAATGGGTGCCGTCCGGGTCAGCAAACACGCGGTTGTCACAGAAGTGGATGCAGTTTACATAAGGAGCCATCTTGCGGACACATTCTTCAATGCCTTCCATCAACATCAGGGAATTGATGGTATCACAGCATGCACCGATCTGCGGGTGAGCCAGTTCCTTGACCAGCCAGATGACCTCATCCGAGAACAGGTCACAGTGATTCTCAATGGAAATCTGCAGGCCATATTTCTCGATGGTCGGGATATTTTTGCGGAAATCCTCTGCAATTTTTGCCAGCTGTGCCATAACGGAAGCACACATGCAGGAATGGGAGGATTTTTCCGGATGCTCTACGTCAGTGCTGTACTTGACCAGCTTGGCACCCAGCTTATGGGCGATTTCCAGGGAATCCTCAATGGTGCAGTTGACACGGGGGTCAGAAGGTGCATTGAAGGAAACATTCAGCTCCAGCTCGATGTTGTGCTCCTCAGCGTACTTGCGGCATTCTGCCAAATGTGCATCGGAGGTATCGTTCTGGATATCCACCAGTGTGATATGTAAAACATCCAGACCAACTTCTACGGCGATGTCTACCAGATCACGGAAATTTTTTACCTGTTCAAACGCATGGTGCTCACCATATTCCTGAAAGCCCCAGCTTTCACCGAAGCCGGAAAGGTGCAGGGTATAGCTGTGCATGCCAAGCTTGAATTTTCTGTCTTGTTTCTGTAACATGGTTGATTCTCCTATTCTTCTTCATCTTAGGGAAAGAGAGGTTGCGATTTTGTGGGTTCCCGCCGGTTCACACATGGAACCGGCGGGAGTTGTTGTTTCAGCAGGAAAGTTATCCCTGTATATGTCAGTCGATTCCGTTGGCCTTGTCTTTGGCAATCAGATCCTTGTTGATGTCCATCCATACATCACAGTTCTTGATACCCAGCTTCTGCGGGTTGAAGTACGGCGTTTCCACGCCTGCCTTGCGCTGCTTCATGTAGTCATCGTAAACCTTCTTTACGGTAGGCAGCAGGAACAGCAGAGCAATCAGGTTGAACCATGCCATCAGAGCAAACATGATTTCGGAAACAGCCCATGCAGTGGATGCGGTAACCAGCGTCCAGATAAAGAACATAACCGGCATCAGAATACGGATCATCCAGATAACTGTCTTACGGGTCTTTTCAGAGGCATTTCTCATCAGGTAAGCCAGACCGGATTCGCCTTCATAGTAGTAAGCAATGCAGGTAGAGTATGCAAAGCAGGTCAGTGCAATGGCAATCACCATACCACCAATGCTTGGGATCACAGAGTTTGCAGCTTCCTGTACCCATGTTACGTTTGCAGTGCCGCTTTCAGCCAGCTGCTGCATCATGGGGGAACCAGTGCCGATGTACATGTAGGTGCCGTCTGCGCCGATTACGTTGAAGCAGCCGGAAACAACTGCCATAATACCGGAGCAGAGACATACTGCTACGTCGATGTATACGGAAAATGTGTTAACCAGACCCTGGGTAGCCGGATGCGGGGTTTCAGCTGCTGCAGCAGAGGGAGGGGTTTCACCAAAGCCGGAGCCGGAAGAGTTAACCGCACGCTTTACGCCGTAAGAGAATGCGCCGCCCATCATGCCGCCGAAGATGGCATGCTTGTTGAATGCAGAACCAAGGATCATGGAGATGCTCGGAATGATGTTGTCCGCATGACCTACCAGAACGATGACAGTAATAATCAGGTAACCGATGGTCATGAACGGTACGATAATGGTAGAGAACTTTGCAATACGGCGAACACCGCCGGAAATAACCAGGAACAGCAGGATTGCGATTACCAGACCAACAATCCAGCGCGGAGCACCAAAGCTCAGTTCAAATGCCTGGGCAATATTGTTTGCAGACGGTCCGGTAACCAACAGCGGTACACCGATGGTTGCAAACAGTGCGAAGATGACAGCCATAATCTTGCCCAGTGTCTTCCACGGAATACCTCTTTCCATATAGAAGTAGGGGCCGCCGCGGTACTGGCCATCCATTCGAACCTTATAGATCTGGCCAAGGGAGTTTTCGGCGTATGCAATTGCGGAGGTTACCAGAGCAGTAACGATCATCCAGAAGATTGCGCCCGGGCCGCCATACATAATTGCGACCATAACGCCGCCAATGTTGCCAACCGCTACGCGGTAAGCTGCTACAGAGCAGAAGGTTTCAAATGCCGACAGGCCTTCTTCTGAACCGCCGCCTTTGGTCAGCAGGTTCCACTGCAGCTTTGCCTTGGTAACATTGCCGAATTTCATGGCAATACAGTAAGCTACAGCAAGGCCGAAGGTCAGAGCAATCAATGGGGTTGCCCATAGCAGATTGTCAATTGTCATAATAGCAGAAGCAATATCCATAATATTTTTTCTCCTTTTCAGTTTTCCATCTTTTTTCTTTGCCGCTTCTTATGTTTGTTCCCTGATATCACCTCCGAAAATCTGATTCACACCTGTATGTTTGGAACTGGAACACATAGAAATCAATGCGTCTGTTTTATCACCACAGAATACAGGCTTTTGTATCTCGTCTGTGCTTCTCTTTTGCAGCATATACAGTTGAAACTGCGGATGCCAAATCTACTAATATACATAGCGATTTTCATGCCAAAAGATTATTTTTCGGAGAAAAAATATTTTTTTGTGGAAATTAGTCGATTTTTTAAAAATGAATTTGTGCAAGCTGACTGCGAGTCAACGAAAAAAGCGGCAGGCGGAAAAACGGATGAAAAAAGGATGGAACAGAGGGTGCAAAAAAATGATGCAGTTGGGGGTGCAAAACAGATTGCAGTGCAAAATTCTATTGCGGATGCAATCGGAAATTTGCGAAAGATGCAAAGGAATATGGCAGATTTGGTGAAAAATAACTAAAATTTGCAAAGCGTATTTGCAATGGATATGTATATTATATGAAAATAATCGGAAAATAGCCAGAACATACTATGGAATGTTGGCAAAAGATTTGTTACACTGATATCAGAGAAGCAGGCGGGAATTCAGGAGGTATACAACATGAACATTGGTGTATTGGGTACCGGACAGATTTCCTCCAGCCTGGTCAGAGGATTTTGTACCGATACAGCAGGAAAAGACCTGCATTTTTATGTATCACCCCGTAACCGGGAAAAAGCAGCTGCATTGGCTGCGGCATTTCCGGAGCAGGTGACGGTGTGTGAAACCAATCAGCAGGTGGTAGATCAGTCGGAATGGGTGCTGCTTGCCCTGCTGCCGCCTCAGGCGGAGGAGATACTCCGGCCGCTGCGGTTCCGGCAGGAACAGAACATCATCACTCTTATCAGCGATCATGGGCTGAAAGAAATTGTGTCGTGGACAGGCCCTGTCCGCAAGGCAATCCGGATGGTACCGCTTCCCTTTGCAGAGCTGCATATGGGCCCCATTGTCTACTGCCCAAAGGATACAGAGGTGGAGCAGCTTTTTGCACCGCTGGGGCAGGTGCTGGCGCTGGATGGCGAAGAAAAGCTCAATACGGTTCTGACCATGACTGCTCTTATGAGTCCGTTTTACCTGCTGATCCACAAAACCGTGGAGTGGGGAAAAGACCATGGTTTGTCTGACCGCACGGCACTGGATTATATGTCCAGCTTTTTTGAAGCACTTTCCGCCATGGCACAGCGTGCACCGGACAGTGAGGCAGTGAGAATGCTGTGCTGTGACACCACCAAAGGCGGGCTGAATGAGAGTGCGTACCAGTGGATTGAATCCGGCGGCGGCTATACATTCTGGCTGCAGGCTATGGATCAGGTCTGGGATCGCCTGAACAAAACCGAATAAAAACAACAGCAGAGCAGGAGCCTCAAAAAAAGAGGGATTCCTGCTCTGCTTTTTGCGGTAGGAGAGGTGTCAAAGCATTTGGAGGTACCCGTGGTCACAGTGCCCGGGGATTGATCCGGTATTTTCGGATGCGGTATTGCAGGCTCTGCCGGCTCATTTTTAAGATGCGGGCAGATTCGGACACATTGCCATTGGTCTCACGCAGAATCCGGCAAATGGTATTGCGCTCCACATCCTTCATGGTATGGTTCAGGGAATCGCCTGTTCCAATGACAGCCGGAGCGGATTGCACGCTCTGTTCCTGTACACACCGGCGGATACGTTCCGGCAGATATTCCGGTGTGATGACATCTTCCTCATCCGGAATAATATTGATGGCATGTTCAATGGCATGCTCCAGTTCCCGGACATTTCCGGGCCATTCATAGGTATAGAAATGCTCCAGCGTTTCCGGGGAAAGGCTGCGGACATTGCGGGAAAGTGTGGCATTGCAGCGCATCATGAACTGCTTGGCAAGGATAGGGATATCCTCCTTCCGTTCACGAAGCGGCGGTATGGTAATGTTGACCACACCCAGACGGTAATACAGATCCTGCCGCAGTTTGTTTTCTTCAATGGCCTGTTCCGGCGGGATATTGATGTTGGACAGCACACGCACATTGACATGGATTTCCGAAGAGCCGCCTACACGGCGCACCATGCCGTCCTGCAGCACACGCAGCAGCTTGGCCTGCAGGTTGATATTCATGGAATTCAGCTCATCCAGCAGCAGCGTACCGTTGTTTGCCTGCTCAAACATGCCGGCACGGCGCTCCGCACCGGTATAGGCACCTTTTTCCGTGCCAAACAGCAGACCTTCCAGCAGGTTTTCCGGAATAGCGGCACAATTGATGGCCAGAAACGGACCGTTGGCACGTTTGCTTGCATTGTGAATGCTCTGGGCAAACAATTCCTTACCGGTACCGGTTTCACCATAAATCATCACAGAGGAATCGGAATGGGCCGCCTGCCGGCAGCTTTCCACCAGACTGGTGATGGAAGAACTGATATGGACAATATCATTAAAATGATATTTTGCATTGAGGGCACTTTTTTCGCTGTGCTTGCTGGCGGTCTGAGCAGTCAGCTTATCCTGCAGCTCCAGAATTTTTTTATGCAGATTATCCACCATGCTCCAGTCCTGCATGACACTGTATCCGCCTAAAACCTGTCCCTGCAGCACAATCGGGAAGGTATTGGCTGTGATATCTACATTTTTTTGATAGCGGGTGCGATAATATTGCCGGCGCTCACGGAACACCTGACGGGTTTCGAT